>VBMM01000227.1 GCA_005878415.1 Methanobacteriota archaeon | reverse complement strand
ATCGGACCCTGGATCCCCGTCTTCGCCCCGATGTCGTCATCCCGGTCCACGCAGAGGACGAGGGTCTTCATGGGTGCCCCACTTAGCCATCCCGGGATATATCAAACTTGTCGGATGATTAGTGAACCCGCGAGCTAGAACAATCCTAGGCCTTCCTCGATCCGTCCGAGCTCGATGGAGGTCGTCCGGGAGCCGACGACGGCGCCATGGGCGTTCGCGATCATGCACGCGCCGACCTGCGCCGCGCCGTAATTGGCGGTCGTGATCTGGACGGGGACCTTGAGGGTGGACTTCAGGAGCTCCATCTCGCCCGGCCGCGCATGCGGGTGGCAGAGCACGCCCTTGTTCGTCGCGACGGCGACGGAGCCGACGGTCTTGATCCCCGCGATCGTCCCTCGGACGGCCGGCACCCCGAGCGTCTCCTGGATGAACGCGACCGCCTCGTCATCATAGCTCGGATGGACGACGGCGCCGTAGTCGTTCGAGAGGACGTTGTTGCCCACCGCGCTCAACCGGTGCGGGAGCGGATACACCGCGTCGCCGATCGCCTCGAGCTCCGCCTCCTCGATGAACGGCGAGGCGAGGATCCCCTTCGAGTTCATGGCGACGAGCGAGCCGACGACGGTCGAGTGGGCGACGGACGTGACGACGTGCGTCGTCTGCAAGGCCTCGTCCATGTGGCGGATCGCGGACTTCGGGACGTCGGGGGCCACCAAGAGCAGCTCGTCGTTCGCCGCGCAGAAAACTCCGATGTAGGGATTCCCTGCGACTTCGAGCCGCCGTAGCAAATAGGTCCCTCAATCCTCCGGCAGGCTCACGACGGCGGAACCGTCCTAGAACTTGATCGCCTTGATGCGGATGCGACGCGGCGGGTGCTCGCGGCCGCGCTTCCAGAGGTATTCGTTCAGCACGTCGTCGATGAAGATGCGGTCGGGCTTGAGGTGCCGCTGCACATGCTCCCGGATCGCCTTGATCGCCCGGGGCGTGCGCTTCGTCCGGGAGGCCGCCCAAGCGGCGCGAAGGGGCACCACCATGATGCGTTCCTCTTCCTGTTCCGCCATGGGCTCACGCCTTCAGCTTGTTGCGTCGCCAGGAGCGGCGCTTCGGGTGGCGGGTGAAGTTGCGCTTCGTCCGCTGGATCACCCAGGCGGGCACCCGACGGTTCGACTTGACCTTCTTGAGGAGACGTAGTTTCTTCGCGTACGGCTTGTTGCGGGCCATCGTCAGCGCCTCTCGATCTTGATCTCCCGCTTCCGCGGGATGACGCGCTCGAGGATCTGCCGCAACGTCACGTCGTCGATCATGCGCTGCACGCGTCCACTCTGGGCGAGCGCGATGAGCTGGTTCTCGATGCTCTCCTTCAGCTCCGGGTACGGTCCGCCGCAACCTGGACCTGGGCCTGTTGCAGTTCCTGTAGCTTCCTCCGGCGGATCGCGTCGAGTTCCTCGTCGTCCATCGACATCGATCAGGTTCCTCCAACGTACTTCGCGAGCTCCGGACGCGTCACGGCCAGCTCCTTCAGGATGTCGTGGGCGAGCGCGTCGAGGAGCTTTCGGCCCTGCGGGCTGATCGAGCGGCCCCGCTTGTCCGTCTTCGCGAGGAGACCCATCGACTCGAGCTGCTGCATCGCCTCCCGCGCGATCGACCGGGATCCTCGTCGCGGATGGTACGGCGCGGAGCCGTCGTCCCGGCGTCCGCCGAACTCCGCCGCGAGGCGCGTCGTGCCGACGGGCCCTCGGAGGTACACCTTCCGGAGGACGGCCGCGACCCGCCGGTACCACCAGTCGCCCTGCGTCGGCGCCTTCTCCGTGTGCACGCCCGTGCGTGCGAATGCCGCCCACTCGGGCGGTTTGATCTTGCCCTCCTTCTGCAGGTGGTCCTTCAGCCGCTCGATCAAGAGGGCGGGAGGCACGTCGTACGCGGTCGTCATCGTCGACACTCGGCCGATTCGAGCTTCATAAATCGAGGTCGTATATGAAGGCTTGCGTGCTCCCACCGGAGGAAATCACCGGGAGGGCGGACCGCGTTTCGGCGTACGTCGGCGATGTGCGCGGGGCCCCGAAAGGAAGCGCCGCATCTCCGTCGTGGGCTCGAATCCCTCCCTGCGGTAGATCGGTTCGCCGAACCGCGACGCGTGGAGCAGCATCACGCCGATTCCGCGGGCTTTCGCCCAGCTCACGGCCGCCCGGACGATGCGGGTCGCATGCCCCTTGCCTCGGTGGCCAGGCTCGGTGAACATCGACAGGAGATACGCCGCGCGGGTGCCTTTCCAACGCGGCCTCGGCTGGACGGACATCACCCAGACACAGCCGCTCGCCACCGAGGTGTCGCCTTCGTCGACGATGAAACCGACGAGCCGCCCGGAGCGGATGCGCGCCCTCGCCCACCGTCGGTAGACGCGGTCCGCGGCGTCCAGGGAGTGCACGGGCATCTCGGCGACCTCCTCCCACATCCCGCGTCGGTGTCGCACGAGGAGGTCCAGATCCTTCAGCGTCGCTCGACGGACGCGTACGCGAGGCACGTCCAGAGATTGCCGCGATGGGCTTACTCTTTGCGCGCCCTCCCTCTCCCCGGCGTCGTCTGTCTTCTCGAAATCTTTGTATCCTCGCGCCCGCTCCCGCGGCGGAGGGATTTCGTTGAACAGCTCGCCAATCCCGCCGGCACCCGCCTCGGCGCCTTGGACCGCCCCGCAATGGCCGCCTCCGTCGTGGCCGCCACCGGCGTATCCGGCCCATCGCCCCTTGCAGATCAATTGGGTCGTGCTGATCGGGGCCGTCCTGGTCTTGCTCGGCTACCTCCTGTACGTCATCAGCGACGCGTTGTTCCTCGGCCTCCCGGCGAACCCGACGTACGGCCAGTTCGTCGGGGTGTACTCGATCTTCTTGGCGGGAGAGGCGCTCGCCGGCGTCGGTTTCTTCCTGGCCCTGCTCGGCCTCGCCGTCCGCCGCTAGGCGGGGCGCGGAACCTTCATCCGGACCCGGGGTCCTTCCGCCGGCGTGACCTCGGAGCCGCAGATCCTCGTCGGCGTGACCGGTGCATCCGGCGTCGGGTACGCCCGTCGGCTGATCGAGGTCCTCGGCGACCGCGCGGACGTCATCGTGACGCGTGATGCGCAGGCCGTCATCGAGGTTGAAGCGGGGCTGTCCCTCAAGGAGTTCGCCGCGGGAGCCCGGACGATCTACCGAGGGGACGACCTCGCGGCCGGACCCGCGTCCGGGTCGCACCCCTTTCGCGCCCTCGTCGTCGTGCCGTGCAGCGGCACGACCCTCGCGAAGATCGCCACGGGCATCGCGGACAACCTCGTCACGCGGGCCGCGGCCGTTGCGATGAAAGAGCGGAGGACGCTCGTCCTCGTGACGCGGGAGACGCCCCTCGGCGCCGTGACGCTGGAGAACATGCTCAAGCTGGCGCGCCTCGGGGTCGTGATCCTCCCCGCCTCTCCGGGGTTCTACGGCAAGCCGAGCCGAATCGATGACCTCATCGATTTCGTGGTCGCGCGCATCCTCGACCACCTCGGCGTCGAGCACGCGTTGGGCCCGCGGTGGTCCGGCCCTCCGGACGTCTGAGTTCACATCTGGGCCGAGAGGTCCATGTACTCGTCGAACTCCGCGCGAAGCCGCCGGAGATCCGGGTCCGCGAGGACGCGCGGGGAGACGCGCCCGATCACCGTCACGCCGTGCACGAACGCCATGTCGTTCGCCTTCCGGAGGAATCGGATCACGTCGCCCATCGACGCTTCCGAGATGATCCGATCCAGGCCGTCGTACAGGATCACGCCGCCCTTGCCCTGCCGCGCGAGCGGTAGGATCGCCTTCAGCCCGGCGGGATCGAGCTTCCGCGGATCGATCGCGTTCGTCGCCTGCGACGACACTTGGAGGAACTGGACGTCCTTGTCGCCGAACTCGAGCCGGAGCCGGTCCGGGGCCGCGGGCGACAGGCAGAGGGACGGCTTCCCTTCCTTCGTGAGGTCCTGCATCCAGGCGAACGCGATCGCGGGATTGCTCGCGACGATCAGATACCGCTTGCCCTCGTCCAGGTGACGGAGGCGGCCGCCGCAGCGCTCGCACGCGACCGTGCGAGGATCGGCCCCCTCGGGGATCACCTGCAACTCCCCGCACGATTCGCAACGCATCGAGACGACCTTCTTCTCGCGGACGGTGCAGTGGGCGACCGCGATCGCCGGTTCCGGCGGGGGCGGGGCCGTCTCTCGACTTCGGAGAACGGGCGCCTCCCCGACGACCGGCGGCGGCGCCTCGTCGAGCTTCTGCCGATAGTAGGCCCGCGTGACGAATCCGACGAGCAGCGCGAGCGTCAGGGAGAGGAACCAGTACGCGGGCCCCGAGACGAAGATCCGGATGCCGATCACCCCGAGGGCCGTCGGGACGAAGTAGAAGAGGACCAGGACGCCGATCGCGACGCGGCCGAGGTTGTGCAGCCACTTCACCCTGTGCACCGCGGGCCGGTACACGCTCGGATGGGCCTCCCGATACCGGTCGTAGGCGCCCTCCTGGAGGAGCGAGATCGCATACGAGGCCACGAGCATGACGGCGAACAGGACTTGGGGATTCTCTGTGACGTCGAACGTGCGGAAGCGGATCGAGTCGGCCGGCAGCGCCGTCGTGTCCCAGGTGGACGAGTAATACAGGATCTCGCCACCGGGGGTGCGGATCAGCTGAATGCCTCCCGAGGGGAGCACGGGGTCGGAGAAGCTGAGCGTGCCGACGAGGTAGTGCGAGTCCGTCTCGACGACCTCGCCCTCGTAGTCCGCAGGGGCGTGCAGCGCGAAATCTCGGATGAAGAACCCTGGTCCGTTGCCGGCGGCGTCGGACGTGAAGTTAAGCCGGAGGCGCACGCGCTCTCCGAGGTATGCGTCAAGGCCGACCGTGGCGTTCACCCAGATGCCCAACGGCGTTGAGGGTAAATCCGTTACAGACGGCCCGAAGGAGAGATTCGTCCACGTCGTTAACGAAGGTTCCTCGGCGACCTGCAGGCGCAGGCGATCGTTCGCATCCGCGACCTGGCCGGTGTAGTTGAAGGTCGCGTACGCATGGGACGCGAAGCGCAGATCGAACGGCACATAGAACGACGAGCTGAGCGCGAGGGCAGGATCCGCGGAAGTTCGGGCCGATGCGATCGTGTTGTTCTCGTATGCACCGGTCGTGTCGTTGCCCACCCACATCGCCTTCTTGCCGTCCGCGGTGGTCACGTTGTGCCAGCCGCCTTCGTGCAAGAACGGCCAAAGGTCGGGATAGGGGAAGGACGCCGACAAGGTTGGCGACTGCCGAACCTCGTAGGAGAAGAACGCGTAGGGAGCATCCGCGAGGACCGGCGTTGCGAGCGTCACGCGCGCGTTCGTGGTGGTCGAAGAAGCCTGGAACAGGAAGCGGATCACGGCGTCCGCCGTCGAGTTGAGGTCCTGTCCCGCAAGGCCCGCCGTACTCCGCTGAAACCCCGCGGCCCGATCGCCGGGATTTTCTTCCCGAAGGTCGAAGGGGTACAGGTTCATGTATTGCACGGACGTGCCGAGCGGCGTCGTCCTCCGCTCGAGCATCACCTCCAAGAGGTCTGTGTACACGAGCCCCTCGGCCACATCGAGCTTGCCGTCGCGGTTCCGGGGTATCGGGGCGCCGGCCGCCGAGAAGCCGGTCGGGATGATGTCGTACTCGTCGAACATGTGGATGACTTTCGCCCGAAACTCGACGGCCTTCGAGCCCGTGAGGGTCCACGTCACGTGCCCGCCGCCTTGGAGGTCCGACGGACCGAACAGCTCGTAGTCGGTCGCGACGGTCATATGGCCCTGCGAACTCTGGCCCACCGCGGGCGGAAAGACGGACCAAAACAGGAGGAGAGAGGCCACGAGGGCCAAGCCTCCCGGTCGCACGGAGCCCATGGACCGCGAAGGAAAGCTGCCGTCAGGATAAAGGCTTGTGTCGCTCGGCCGGTACCCGCACACCCGGCCATTCGAAAAGATAAAATGGCGCTCGCGGGTATCGCGGAGACGTGGTTCCGCAAGACTTGTCGAAGCTCCTCCCCGGAGGCGTCGACTTGGAGGCGGAATTCGAGCGGGCCACGAGGACCCTCGAGTCGATCGGACTGTCGGGATACGAGGCGCGGGGCTACATCGCGCTCGTGGCCCATGGCTACGGGAGCGCCGAGACGATCGCGGAGACCGCGCACATCCCGCGGACGTCCGCGTACAAGGTCTTGCAGAGCCTTTGCCAGAAGGGATTCGCGATTTCGACCCGCGGCCGCCCGACGATCTTCAAGCCGGAAGCGCCCGGCAAGGTCAAGGGCCGGGTGATCGATCACCTGGAAGAGACGTTCAGCAAGCTCGACCTCCTCCACGAAGTCCTGCGGTCGAAGGGCGAGCCGCAGCTCGTCTACACGATCGTGACGAAGCCGCGCGTCCTCGAGAAAATCGGCGAGCTGATCGACCAGTCAATGGAGACGGTCATCGTGTCGACGCCGACGTTCTCGGAGATCCGGGAGAATGTCGGCAAGAAGATCGAGCAGTCGATCGCCCGCGGCATCCACTTCACGATCATCACGGAGCCGGGGCAGAAGATCCCGGAGGGAGCGTCGTCCGTCCACCGGAAGGGACTCATCGCGACGGACGTGATCGTCGACGGCGCGTCCGCCCTCATCGCCTCGCCCGATCTGTCCGCGTGCGGCTACACGGACAACGCCTCGTTGTCGAAGCA
>VBMM01000139.1 GCA_005878415.1 Methanobacteriota archaeon | reverse complement strand
TCGGCGTGAAGGAGGCCGTCGCGGACGGGATCGTGCAGGCGGTGAACCACTACGGCAAGGTGGACCTCTCCCGCTACACGGCGATGCTCGCGGAAGGCTTGCGGTACCTGCTGCCGGAATACCGGGAGGCCGCGGAGACGGGCGAGACCGCGCAGCCGGCCGCACCGGCCGAGGCACCCGCGAAGGAACCCGACGCGGCAGAGGAAGCGGTCCTGGCAATCGTCGCGGACCTCGACAAGGACGGCAAGGGCGCTCCCTGGGAGGGCATCTTGGCCGCCGCGTCCGCGAAGGGCGTGACGAAAGATTCCCTCGAGGAATCAATCAATTCGCTCCTGGACAAGGGGCTCATCTACGAGCCGATCCTTGGCCGGATGAAGAAGATCTGAAGCATCACGGTCCGGGACGTCGGGCCCGTTCCGCGGTTCCGGGCGGCCCGGGACGGCTACGTCGGCGGGAGATACGACCGGCAGGACCAGCACTTGCGCGCGGCGATGCCGACCTTCGCCCCGCACTTGAGGCACCGACGCATCTTCGGGGCGTTCTCCGTCATGCGTTCGATCCGGCGCAAGCCGAGCTTGCCGCTCGCGAAGCCACCGAGGCCGCACGCCGCTCCGAACGCGAGGGTCAGGAGGATCTCCCAATCGAGGGGCCATAGCGGCCAACCGCCGGGGACGAGGAACACTTGGAAAATGTAGACCCCGATGAAGCCGCCGATCGACCCGCCGATGAATCCGATCGAACCGAGGAAGGTCGTGCGGCCGGCGAGCACGCCCGCGCCGAACAGGGCGAAGGGCAGGTAGAACAGGAGCAGCGCGACGTCGGGGAAGAAGAGGACGGGGACGCTGATGACGAAGGAGAGGATGAGCGCGGCGGCCGTCGTCAGGCCGAATCCGATGAGAGGATTTCGCACGGCGGGCAAGGGGTCCCTCCGGACCGGCTCGCCAGCGTGTGTGGCCCTTTTCAACGTGCCGGTGTGGCTGTCATGGAATGATAACGAAATGCCGGTGTCTTGACAAAGGGACGCCGGATCAAGGGACCTCGCGGGCATGCGCGCTCGAGGTCTGAGACGCATCGATCGGCGCGGGCGACGGAACGGGTCAAACCTCGCCATCGCGCGCACGCGCGAGGCGCGAATACTATCGGATGACGCCTATGGAAATCAGCCCTCACCGACAGGGACGCGCCGATCCGATTCCGCCCGATCGGAATCCACCGATGTCTTTACAAAAGTGCTTTATGCGTTCGGCCCGGATTGACCGCGGGATTGGGATGGCTCTACCCCGCGAGAGCATTTACCTGAGCGTCGACGCTCTCCCGGAACCGCTCGAGCCGACGCGGGTCCGGAAGGTGCCCACCGGAATCGCCGACCTGGATAGCATCGTCAACGGTGGTTTCCCGAGCGGCTCCACGATCCTCCTCTGGGGGGACATCGGCGCGGGCATGCAGGAGTACATCTACACGGCGGGTTCGAAGGTCGCCCTCGTGAACGAGCGGCCCGAGTCGCGCCGCTACTATCTCGGAGACCATTGTGACGACTCGGACCTGCCGTCGCAGGTTTGCTACGTGACCTTCTCCCGTTCGAAAGAAATTATCCTCCAGGAACTCGCGACGTCCTTCAACGGGGATTACTATCGCGCGTTCCGAGACCGGACCGTCTTCAAGGATTTCTCGAGCATGTACTTCCGGCACAGCGTCGTGCCCGCCTCGTGGACGCACGAGGACGACTTGTTCGATCTTCCCTCCTCCGGCCTCCTGGAAGAGCTCGTGACGTTCTTGGACGAGAACGCGCGCGACTCGATCGTCGTGATTGACTCGCTGACGGACCTCGCGATCTCGGACCTCGTGGAGGTCCGGGACCTCGTCACGACCATCAAGGGGATGCAGCGTGCCGCGAAACAGTGGAACGGGCTCGTGTACCTCATGCTCACGCGAGGCATCCTCGAGCACCGCCACGAGCAGCTCCTGATGGACAGCACGGACGGCTGCCTCGTCTTCGAATGGCGGACGTCCTCGAGGTCGAGCACGCGTCAGCGCTACATGTACCTCGAGAAGTTCACCGGTGTCCTCCCCCATCTGCCGCGAGACAAGATCGCTCGATTCCCAACGATGGTCTCGGCCAACCACGGCCTCGTCGTCGTGTACATGGAGCGAATTTCCTGAGGTGATCGCTTGACAGAAACGGAGACGGAGCCCGAGAGATCGACGGACGGAACGGATGCGGCGACGGAAGGATTCGTCCTCACGGGAATCGACGGCCTCGACGAGATGCTCGGCCGAGGGGTCCCCGCGGGACACATCATCACGGTAATGGGGTCGTTCGGCACCGGCAAGACGACATTCGCACTGCAGTTCCTCATGCAGGGACTGATCAACGGCGAGAAAGGGATCTTCATCTCCCTCGAGGAGGACGTCGAGTCGGTGATCGCGAACGCAGCCTCGTTCGGTTGGGATCTGAGGCCGTACCTGAAGGAGAAGAAGCTGCATATCGTCAAGCTCGAGCCCGCGGACGCGAAGACGACCGTCACGCGAATCAAGTCGGAACTGCCGGATTTCATCAAGCGGTCCGGGGCGTCGCGGGTGGCCGTCGACTCGATCAGCCTGTTGAACATGCTCTTCGCGGACGACACAGAGCGGCGTGAAAAACTGTTCTCCCTGTGCAAGCAACTCAAGTCGACGGGCGCCACGTGCGTCTTCACGGCGGAGGTCAAGGACGACAACGCGCGGTCGAGCCGCGACGGCCTCGTCGAGTACGTCAGCGACGGCGTGATCGGTCTGCGCTTCAACGAGCGGGAGAACGGGGACGTCCAACTCGTGATCCAAGTGATCAAGATGCGGCGCCTCAAGCATCCGCGGTCCGTGAAGCCGTACAGCATCACGGACCAGGGAATCGAAGTCCACGGCGACATGGAAGTCTTCTGATTGGGGCTCCGATCGGGGCGCCGGCCGGAACGGAACCCTTAAGCTCGTGGCCGACAACCCCGGCGCCGTGCGCGTGGGCATCCTGCTCTTCGACGGCGTCGAGGAACTCGATGCGGTGGGTGTGTACGAGGTCCTCGCGAAGGCGAAGCAGATCCACCCGAGGCTTGACTTGACGGTCCGATTCCGGGCCATCAAGGAGGAGATCGCGGGCGCCCTGGGGATGAAATTCTTGGCCCACGAGGTCCGGCGGGACCTCACGGATCTGGACCTCGTCATCGTCCCCGGCGGACCGGGCCGCGAGGAATTCGTGAAGGATGAGGAGGCGCTGAAGGCGCTCCTGGATTTCGGCACGGAGAAGCCCGTGGCGAGCGTGTGCACGGGCGCCCTGATCCTGAAGGCGGCGGGCCTCCTCGCAGGCCGGAGGGCCACGACGCACCGCAGCGCAATGGACGAACTCCGAACGGTTGCGGACGTCGTCGAGGGGCGGGTCGTCGAGGACGGGCTCATCACGACGGCCGGAGGGGTCACCGCGTCGATCGACCTCGGGCTCCACCTGCTCACGAAGCATTTCGGGCCGGAGCTCGCCCGCGAGGTCGCGGAGCGCATCGAGTACTCCGGGTACCCAAATCCCTAAGAGGACACGGGTCCTCCGGCTCCGACGGGAAGGCCGTGAGGTTCCTCCGGAAGGGCAAGGTGAAGGAGGTCTACGAGGTCTCGGACGACGAACTCGAGTTCGTCTTCACGGACCAGATCAGCGTCTTCGACAAGGTCATCCCGACGCTCGTCCCGCACAAGGGCGAGACTTTGTGCCGTACGGCCGCGCACTGGTTCGCGGTGGTGGATGCGCTGGGCATCCGCACCCACTTCCTCCGCCTCAGCGGTGGAAACCGGATGCGCGTCCGCCGAGTCCAAGTGATTCCGGAATACGACCGGATCACGTCCCGGACGACGAACTTCCTCATCCCCCTCGAGGTCATCGCCCGCTACTACGTCGCCGGCTCGTTGCACGATCGGATCAAGGAGGGGAAGGTCCGACCCGAGGACCTCGGTTTCTCGCGGGGACACGTGCCCGCGTACGGGGACCCGCTGCCCCAGCCGTTCGTCGAGGTCACGACGAAACTTGAAAAGGTGGATCGCGAGCTCACGACCCAGGAAGCGCTCGCCATCTCGAAGCTCAGTCCCTCCGAGTACGAAGCGCTGGTCGACGCCGTGCTCCGGATCGACGAACGACTCAACGCCGACGTCAGGAAGCGCGGTCTCATCCACGTCGATGGGAAGAAGGAGTTCGCGATGGACGGCGACCGACGGCTCATGCTCGTCGACACGTTCGGCACTGCGGACGAAGACCGGTTCTGGGATCTCGACGCGTATGAGAAAGGCGAGCGGATCGAGCTGAGCAAGGAATTCGTCCGGCAGTACTACCGCCAGATCGGCTACCACCGGGCCCTCATGGAGGCCCGCGCGGCCCACAAGCCGGAACCGGAAATCCCGGCGCTCCCCGCGGAGGTGACGGAGCGCGTGACGGCCCTGTACGTCAGCTTGTTCGAGCGACTTACGGGAGAAAAGTTCCGGTAACAGGCGACCCGGCGAAACCAGGGAACAAAGTCTTTTACCGATGGCCGTGATACGTCCGTGTCCGGGGGCTCCGCGATGGAACTGAGCGTCTACGTTGACGGTAAGTTCTATCCGCAATCCGAGGCGAAGGTCAGCGTCTTCGACCACGGCCTCCTGTACGGGGATGGCGTCTTCGAGGGGATCCGGGCGTACAACGGACGGATCTTCAAGCTCGAGCGGCATCTGGAGAGGCTCTTCCACTCCGCGAAAGCCATCGACCTGAAAATCCCGCACACGAAGGAGGAGATGGCGAACCTCATCCTGGAGACGTGCCGGAGGAACGAGATCCGAGAGGGATACATTCGGCCCGTGATCACGCGGGGCAAGGGCGATCTCGGCCTCGATCCGAGGAAGTGCAAGGCCGGGCCCAGCGTCGTGATCATCGCGCAGCCGCAAATCTCGCTGTACGGCAAGGTGTACGACCGGGGCATGAAGGTCGTGACGTCGTCGTACCGTCGAGTCCCGCCACAGAGCCTCAGCCCGTCGATCAAGTCCCTGAACTATCTGAACAACATCATGGCCCGGGTCGAGGCGAACCAGTACGGCGCCGACGAGGCGCTGATGCTCGACATCCACGGGTACGTGTCCGAAGCGACGGCGGACAACTTCTTCATCGTCCGCAACTCGACGGTCACGACGCCGTTCTCGTCGACGAACCTCCCCGGTGTGACGCGGGAGACGGTGCTCGAGCTCGCGCCGCAACTGGGCCTGAAGCCGGAAGAGCGATTCTTCACCCTCTACGACGTCTGGGCCTCCGACGAGGCGTTCATCACGGGGACGGCGGCGGAGATTGGCCCCGTCGTCGAGCTCGATGGCCGGGCGATCGGCGATGGGAAGCCGGGTCCGACGACGAAGCGAATCATGAAGGCGTTCCGAGATCTCGTGACGACGACCGGGACGCCGATCTAGGGCTCCGGCGCACCGATATCCCTGTCACGGGCAAACCTTAACGCCCCGGCGCGCATCCGCGGCGCGCCGCCATGAAGTTTCTTGAGTACCAAGCGAAGGAGATCTTCGCGCGCTACGGCATTCCGGTTCCCCGAGGCGTCGTCGCCTCGAACGCCGAGGACATCTCCGATCCGCCGCTCCCGTGCATGGTGAAGGCCCAGGTCCTCGTCGGGGGCCGGGGCAAAGCGGGAGGCATCAAAGCCGCCGAATCCCTGGATGAAACCCGCGCGGTCTCGCGGCAGATCCTTGGCATGGACATCCACGGATACCGGGTCAAGCAGGTCTACCTCGAGGAGCGGCTCGACATCACGAAGGAACTCTACGTCGGACTGACGATCGACCGCTCCGCCCGAGAGCCGCTCCTGATGGCGAGTGCGACCGGCGGGATGGAGATCGAGGCGGTACCCCGCGATCAGATCTTCATGGAGCACGTGCCGACGATGGCGGGCCTTCAGCCGTATGTCCTGCGGACGATGCTCTCGTTCCTGGAGCTCCCCAAGGACACGGGAGACCGGGTCGCGGACATCGTGCGAAGGTCGTACGAGCTGTTCCGCAAGGAGGACGCGGAGCTCGTGGAGATTAACCCGCTCGCGGTCACGCGCGACGGCCGGGTCATCGCTGGCGACGCGAAGCTCGTGATCGACGACAACGCGGAATACCGCCACCCGGAGTACGCGAACCTGGACCAAGATCGGACGCCGCTAGAGCAGGAGGCCTACGAGAAGGGGATCACGTTCATCCAGCTCGACGGCGACATCGGCGTGATTGCAAACGGCGCCGGGTTGACGATGGCGACGCTCGACGTCCTGAACCTCAAAGGGGGCCGGGGCGGGACGTTCCTCGACCTCGGCGGGACGGATGACCCGGAGAAGGTGAAGCAGGCGTTCGAGATCCTGATCAAGGCGAATCCGTCCATCATCTTGCTGAACATCTTCGGCGGGATCACGAAGGCCGATACGGTCGCGCTGGGCGTCCAGCAGGCCCTCGAAGACATGCACACGCGCATCCCCGTCGTCGCCCGAATCAAAGGCGTCAACGAAGATCGCGCGAAGGAGATCCTGCGGTCGATCGGGATGTACGCCACGGAGACCATGGAGGAAGCCGCAGAGCTCGCGGTCAAGGTGAAGTCGGGGGGCACTTGAGACGGCCGTCCTCCTCTCCGCGAAGAGCCGCGTCGTCGTTCAAGGCATCACGGGCCACCAGGGCCAGTTCCACACCCATGCGATGCTCGAGTTCGGCACGAAGGTCGTGGCCGGGGTGACGCCCGGCAAGGGGGGCGCGACGGTCGAAGGCGTCCCGGTCTACGACAGCGTGAAGGAAGCCGTCCTGCGTCGCAAGGCGAACGCCTCCATCATCTTCGTCCCGGCGCCGTACGCGAAAGACGCCGCCATCGAGGCGATCGAGGCGGGACTCAAGCTCGTCGTCATCATCACGGAGCGGATTCCGTTCCACGACTGCCTCGAGTTGATGCCCTACGCGCGCAGTCGCGAATGCACAATCATCGGCCCGAACTGCCCGGGCATCACCACGCCGGGCCAGGCGAAGATGGGCATCATGCCGAATCACATCTTCAAGACAGGGGACGCCGGCGTCATATCGCGGAGCGGCACGTTGACCTACGAGATCGTGAACGCGATGACGCAGGCGGGCCACGGCCAGTCCACCTGCATCGGCATCGGCGGGGACCCGATCATCGGCACGAACATGGTCGAGGCCCTTCGTCTCTTTGAACGCGACCGAGGGACGAAGCGAATCGTCCTCGTCGGCGAGATCGGCGGGACCTCGGAGGAGGACGCCGCGGAGTTCATCCGGAGGCACGTGTCGAAAGGGGTCGTGGCGTACGTGGCCGGTCGCACGGCGCCGCCCGGAAAGAGGATGGGACATGCGGGCGCGATCATCCAAGGGAACAAGGGCACGGCGGAGTCGAAGGTAAAGGCCTTTGCGGACGCCGGGGTTCCGGTCGCTGAGTATCCGGCCGACGTTGCGCGGCTGCTCGGCCCGCCCTGAGTGGGTGGCATCCGTGAACTGCCGCAAATGCAAGGGGATGATGGAAGACGCAACCGCGAAAACGGCGAGCGGGACTCACGGTCGTGTGACGGCCACCCTCTTCGACTTCCCCTACGTCGTCTGTTCGCAATGCGGCTCCAAAGCGATGGTTCACGCGGAGTTCCCTGCCGAGGTCTTGTTCCCGCTCACGGAGGCGATCCCGTACGCGTCCGCGAGAGGGCTTCGCACAAAGCAGTGGTCTTGCTCCGGGTGCCGAGGACCGATTGATCCCATCAACGAGAGGAACGAGACGTTCTCCGTCCCTCTGGACCTCAAAGGCCGATATCCGTTCCGCGCCGAGCTGACGATGCCGGCCGTCCGATGCGTCGCGTGCGGCCGGATTCAGGTGACCGCGAACGACCGATCGACGGAGAGCGACATCGCGGACGCCCTCATCGGAGCGTTCGACAGCTCGGGTCCATATAATCGGTGGTAGTCGCCCGGGAAGTTCATATATCCTCGTCGCCTCGCCGGAGCGGGGAGCCCCAGAGGGGCTGAGAGTATCCCACATGAGGGATAGACCCTTGGAACCTGATCCGGGTCATGCCGGCGTAGGGAACATGAGGTTGTTTTCAGCCCGGGGAACCTAGGAGTCCTCCGAACGTGGCCCCGAGCAAGTATCCGATGGGAAAGGTGAGCCGAGCCTTCTTCGAGACGGTCATCGCGCGTCATCTTGGACGAGCACGTAACGACGTGATCGTGGGTCCCGCGAACGGCGTGGACGTCGGCGTCGTTCATCTGCCGGACGGCCGGGCGCTCATCTCGACGACGGACCCAATCTACATCGTGCCCCCGTACGGCTGGGAGCGGGCCGCGTGGTTCGCGTTCCACATCCTCGCGTCCGACCTGACGACGTCGGGGGTCTCGCCGCAGTACATCACGCTCGATTGGAACCTCCCGATGGACATCGAGGACGACCAGATCGAAATGATGCTCCGGGTCATGGACCGCGAATGCAAGAAGTACGGCGCCGCGATCGTCACGGGCCATACGGGGCGATACGAGGGCTGCGCGTATCCCATGGTGGGCGGCGCGACCTTCCTCGCAATCGCGCCAAGGGAAGGCTGGGTCACCGCGAACATGGCGCGCCCGGGGGACCGCCTGGTCGTCACGAAGACCGCGGGCCTCGAGGCGACGGCCATCCTGTCGAACACGTTCCCGGACCTCGTGGAGAAGCGCGTGGGAACGGAGACGACGCGACGCGCGCGGGACCTCTTCGAGTCGATGAGCACCGTCGATGACGCGCTCGCGGCCGCATCCGTGGGCCTGCGGGATCGCGGGGTCTGGGCGATGCACGACGCGACGGAAGGCGGGGTTCGGAACGCGGTATGGGAGATGGCGCAGGCGTCCGGGACCGGTGTGGACGTGGATCTCACGAAGGTCCCCGTCGATCCCGCGGTCACCGAGGTATCCGAGGTGTTCGAGATGGACCCACTCGACGCGATCAGCGAGGGGACCCTCTTAATCGCCGCGGACCCTCAGGCCGCGGGCGATGTGATCGGGAGACTCAAACAGAAAGGGATCCTCGCGGTCGACATCGGGGCATTCACGAAGAACGGGCAGGCCTGCCTCGACCGCGGCCGCGCCTTCCAACCGGCCGACCGGGATCCATTCTGGGTCGCTTTCAGCCGCGCCCTCACCGGGGAGATCGCCTGACGCGCCTTCCGAAGCCGAAGCGCACGCTTCATGGCGTGTACCTCGTGACGTCGCCGAAACGGCCCGTGGAGCGCCTCGTGTCGATCGTCGCGGCGGCGCTCGACGGCGGCGTCTCGGTCGTCCAACTGCGCGACAAGGGTGCATACTCGGACGCGGAACGGAAAAAGGTGGGCCACGCACTCCGAGAACTGTGCACGCCCCATGACGTGCCCTTTCTGGTAAACGACGATCCCGAACTAGCGCGACGGCTCGACGCGGACGGCGTACACGTTGGCCGGGACGATCCGTCACCGGTCGTCGCACGGTCCATCCTCGGCCCCGGCGCGATCATCGGGATGACGGTCTACGGCAAGCCGGGAGAGGAAGAGGCCGCGGCACAGGCGAGTGCGGACTACATCGCCGTCGGTCCGTTCTTCCCGAGCCCCACAAAGCCGGAAGAGCCATTGCTCCCGCTGGATGTCCTTGACGACGTCGTCCACCGATTCCGAGTCCCGGTCTTCGCCATCGGAGGCATCACGACGGAGAACGCGGGGCTCTTTGCACACCACGGTGTCGCCGGCGTCGCCGTCGTCTCCGCGATCATGGACGCGACCAATCCCCGCAGCGCCGCGGACGCGCTTCGGCGGGCGTTCTTGCGCACGGCTGCCCTCTAGCGGCCGTGCGCGTACGCGGACGGTAAACGCGCGCGCGAACGACCATCGCACCGCAACATCCAGCGCCAAATCGTTAAATAGAGCCCCTCTCGTGCGAACCCTTCCGTGCGCCGGCTCATCGTGACCGAGAAGTTCAACGCGGCCATCCGAATCGCGACGATCCTCTCCGACGGGAAGGCAAAGCGATCCCATGGCGACGGGACGACCGTCTTCGAATTCATGCAGGGCGAAGACCGCGTGCGCGTCATCGGCCTGCGAGGCCACATCATCAACCTCGACTATCCGGAGGCCCTCAACGATTGGACGCGGGTCGACCTCAAGGAGCTCGTCTGGGCGGAGCCGCAGAAGGTCGTCACCGAGGGAAAGATCGGCGCCGCCCTCCGCAAGCTCGCGGCGGACGTCGACGAGGTCATCGTGGCGACGGACTTCGACCGCGAGGGGGAGCTAATCGGCGTCGAGGCGCTCGAGATCATCAAGGAGGCCCGCCCGGAGGTCCGGATCCGACGCGCGCGTTTCTCCGCGCTCACGAAGTGGGACATCGAGCGGGCATTCTCGAACCTCGTGGACGTCGACTATCCCCTCGCGTGGTCCGCCGAATCACGGCAGTCCGTCGATCTCGCGTGGGGCGCCGTGCTCA
>VBMM01000226.1 GCA_005878415.1 Methanobacteriota archaeon | reverse complement strand
CCTCTCCTCAGGAAGCGCCAACCCGAGCGTCAAGGCTTAAGTTCAGGCATCGATTCCGGGAGCTTCGCCGGGAAGGGGATGTGAACATGGGAATCGTTGAGCTGAAGAGCCCTGAGGGTTCAGTGCAAGGATACATCGCAGTCCCAAAGAAAGGCCATGGGCCCGGGGTCCTGGTACTCCATGCATGGTGGGGCCTGAACGATTTCTTCAAGGGGCTCTGCGATCGGTTGGCGACGGCCGGGTTCGTCGCGTTCGCCCCCGACCTGTACGGCGGCGCGACCGCGTCGACAAGGGACGGGGCCAAAGCCCTGATGTCGAAATTGGGTGAGAGGGAGGCGAGCGAGGATATCGTAAGGAGCGTCAAGGCCCTTCAAGTCCATCCCGGCGTGCGGGGAAAACGCCCTGGAGTCATCGGTTTTTCGTTGGGAGCATTCTGGGCTCTCTGGTTGGCGCAGGAGCTCCCCGCGGATCTGTCGGCCGTCGTCCTCTTCTACGGGACGAGAGAAGGCAACTACGAGCGGGGATTTGCGGCGACAAAGGCGGCCTTCCTAGGTCACTTCGCGGAGAAGGACGAATTCGAATCTCCTGCTTCCGTGCAAGAGCTCGAGAAGCTCCTGCGGACCAACGGAAGGGACGTCACGTTCTACACCTATCCAGGGACGTCGCACTGGTTCTTCGAGAAGGACCGGCCCGACGCCTACGATTCGAAGGCAGCCGACGTCGCCTGGCAACGCACGACTCGGTTCCTGAAGGCCTATTTGACCGGAGAATCCTAGTCGACGGCTCGGCCGTCGATGAATCCGACCTTCTAGGATCGCCTCAAAATCGCGGTTGCGCAGCGGAGATCCTGCCATCGAACGGCCGCCCTTGGGTTCAAATCCCTTCGGCTCATCACCGGAGGTTCGGCGAGAGCACATGAGGTCCACCGACCGGCCCCTCGGACCCGCGATTCAGAGGTGCGGGTGGGCATCGGACGACCCGATCCTCGTGACCTACCACGATGCGGAATGGGGGACGCCGGAACACGACGATCGCAGGCTGTTCGAGTTCCTCGTGCTCGAGGGAGCCCAAGCGGGACTGTCGTGGCGTACTGTGCTGAAGAAACGCGATGCCTATCGCCGCGCATTCGACACGTTCGATCCGGAGCGCGTCGCGCGGTACGATTCACGCAAGGTGAGGACGTTGTTGGGAGACCCCGGAATCATCCGCAACCGATTGAAGATCGATGCCGCAATCTCGAACGCGGGGGCGTTCCTCTCGATTCAGAAAGAGTTCGGGACGTTCGATGAATACGTCTGGCGGTTCGTCGGCGGCAAGCCGAAGATGAACCGCTGGAAGACCCTCCGGCAGATTCCTGCGCGGACCCGGGAGTCGGATGCGATGAGCACGGCGTTGAAGGCACGAGGTTTCAAGTTCGTCGGCACCACGATCTCCTACGCGTATATGCAGGCCGTCGGCATGGTCAACGACCACGTGCTAACCTGCTTCCGCAGGAATCCGAGCGGCCACCAGCGGTAGCGGAGCCCACGCGTGAGGGCGCACCGGATCGAGGGTCGAGCGCGGCGGATAGTGCTCACCGACCGACAGGGGACCCCACAATCCGTCACGCTCCTTGGCCGTGGAACGCATGAACGCCTGATCGTCCGTCTCCACGCGCTTCGCGGTCCATATGAACTGTAATCACTGCGGCCCGTTTGTGTACATGGCGCTTAACCCCGGGTCCCGTCTTCTCATGAATGTGACAGGCCGGGACAAGGCAACGCGAACGAAGGGCGCGTGGCGTCCGATCGGACGGCGCGAAGGCGCCCGTCGAAAGTCGCTCCTGACGGCCCTGCCTTTCTGCCTCGTGCTCATCCTCGCGGCCGTGGGACTGAACCTCGTTGCCGCCCGGGCGAGCGCAGACAGCTGCACGCCCGGAGTCGGGGAGGTCACCCGGTCCGACGACTCGTTCACCTGGACGAGCCTTCTGTCCGGCACGGCGTCCTGGAGCGGTTCGGTCGCCCTCCGTGAGGACGTCGATAGCTCGTGTTACGTCCACCATATTTACATCGACTTCGGACCCGAGAGGAGCGGGACCCTCTCGCTCACGGGCAGCCCGTACGTCTCTTTCACCGTGCAATATCCCAGCGCCTTCACCCACAGCTCCGATGTCGCGCTCAACGCAATCGGCAATCTCGACGAACACAATCCGCTGGCTGGAATCTACCTCACGTACACGGTCGTTGAGAACCGTGACATTAACGCGGCCGGCGCGGACGAGTACGTCGTACAGGGGATCGGCCTCGCGGCCCTTGTGACGGACGTCGCGGTGGGGGTCGAGCTCCCGCTCGACTTCCTCGGCAAGACGGTCTACGCGCAAATCCACGTCGGGCCGGACCATTGCCAGTGCAGCGTGACCGCATTCACGATCCCGGGAATGCCTCCGCCGCCGCCCCCGAGCCCCGTGGTGTGGGACGTCTACGTGCACGCCCACCAGGACGATTGGCAGCTCTGGGAGTCTCCGGACTCGTACAATCACTACCAGGCGGGGGACCACCTCCTCGTCATCTACACGACGGCGGGCGACGCGGGACAGAACAGCTCCCGCTGGAGCGCGCGCGAGCAGGGCGCCGAGGCGAGCGTCCGATACATCGTGGGCTCCGGGGCCGCGGAAGCCTCTGGATCAGTGAACTTCTGTTACACGGCGGGGCAGCAGGTCTGCCACG
>VBMM01000225.1 GCA_005878415.1 Methanobacteriota archaeon | reverse complement strand
CCGGCGCGAACTCCGGGCGGACGGCGCGATCGCGAACGACTACTCGGAGGACCTGCGCGGCGTGCCGACAATCTACCTCGGCGTCAAGGGGTGTCTCTACCTCACGATCTGGTCCCGGGGGAACCCCCAGGCAGGTGGCCCGATGGACAGCGAGATCCACAGTTCGAACGCGGTGTGGATCGGATCGCCGGTCTGGCGGCTCCTCCAGGCGTTGAACACGCTCGTCGACCGGGACCAGCGGCCCGCGATCGACGGCATCTGGGACGACGTGGTGCCACCGACGAAGACGGACATCGCGATGGTCAACGCGCTCGCGAAGCGGTTCGATCCGGACGCGTGGCTGAAGGAGGAGCGGACGGCGAAGTTCAAGTACGACCGGCCGAAGGACAAGCTCTTGCGGACCTACCTGTTCGAGCCGACGGTCAACATCTGCGGAATCTACTCGGGGTATATCGACCACGGCGGCACGAAGACGGTCCTGCCGCACGAGGCGTACGCGAAGATCGATATCCGGCTGGTGAAGGACATGACCGTCGACGGGACCTTGCGGAAGTTGAAGGCCCATCTGAAGCAGCGGGGCTTCGGAGACCTCCGGATCGACGTGCACGGGCCGTACGCGGAGATCTGGCCGTCGAGCGGCGGCACGATGCCCGCGTTCGCCTTCGACGAGTACCTGAAGCTGCCCTGGGTGTCGACGGGCCTCGGACACGGATCCCGGGCCCATGCGCCGAACGAGTACGCGTCGATCGAGGGGATGAAGCGCTTCATGGCGGGCGAAGCCTCCCTCGTCTATGCCGCGGCCCGCCGAGGGCCGAAACGGGGCCGCTGAACGCCGCCAATCGACCGGTCAAATGACGTCGAAATTCGCCGCCGAATCGGGGGCGCTTTTCATGGAGAAAATCGACTCATTCTCAAGGTCAGATTTTCAGCGCGACACCTATAAATAGCGTCACCCAGGATGGGCCGACGGAATGTATACGGAGGATTCTCCTCAGGTGAATCCATGCGTGTTCTGATTCGCGAGCTTCGGTCGGACGAGCGGGGCGTCGCCTCGACCGTCGGCACGATCATGGCGCTCCTCGTGTTCCTCACGTTCCTCAGCCTGATCGTCAACCAGTACGTCCCCGTGTGGATGAAGGACTCCGAGGCAGCCCACATGAACACGGCCCTCGGCAACTTCGGGAGCCTCAAGGGAGCGATCGACCTCCAAGTCCTCGCGGCCCAGGCGGCCCGGAACGCGGGTGTGTTCTACATTCCGGCGACCGCTTCGGCCGCGATCGGCCTCGGGGTCGACGGCGTGCCCATCTTCGCCGCCCCCACGATCGGGACGCTCAAGTCCAGTCCGGATTCGGGCCCCTTCACCGTCCAGTTCAGCTACCTCATCCGCGGGGTCCCCACCCCTGTCCGCGAGCAGTCAAACGGCACGATCGACCTGGACGTGGCCAACCGGTACTACGTGCCGCAGCGCGTCGCCTATGAGAACGGCGCCGTGATCCGGTACCAGGGAGACGGCCAAGTCGTCCGGGCCCAGCCCACCTTCGCCGTCATCAAGACGAACAACTCCCTCGACATCTCCTTCGGGCTCGTGAGCCTGTACGGCACCGGCGCGATCGCCGGGACGAGCACGGAGATCGTGAACACGCAGGTGTTCGCGTTCGACCGACAGGACTACAGCGGCTTCGCGAGCAACGCGGTCATCTGGATCAACCACACCTCGCGGTACGCGCTGGCGTGGTACACGTTCCTGAATCAGACCCTCGCGAGCGCCCTGAAGCTGGGCGGCACGTACGTGTCGACGCCGCTCGACCAGACGTTCACCGGGATGCTTGGCGCACTTCCGGTCTATCAGATCACATCCCGCTCCAATCCGACCACGGGAATCTACATCATGCAGCTGAAGCTCTACAACAACGCCCTCGTGATGCCGCTGAGCGTGTTCCGCCTCCAGCACGCGCAGGTCCAGATCGGCGTCGGAGATAACACGCAGAGCGTGCAGTTCTAAGGGGACCACACATGCCGAAGCAACGAAAGGTGATGATGCCGAGGGGCGCGATCCAGCAGAAGGCGGAGTGGTCCGGAACGCGCGGATCGTATCTCACGCGAATCCCCAACCTCACCCGCGACACGCTCGAGGAAATCGAAGTGTACCCGATCCGGGAGCCGTTGACGTATTCCCGCGTCGTGTACGACCACGACCGATCGGAATACATCTACGAAGTCTGGGAGCCGCAGCTCGATGCGCGCGAGAAGGAGTTCCTGGACATGATCAAGGACTCCCTGAACCGCACCCTCGAGTACGAATGGGACAAGATGGCGGAGAAGGACAAGAAGGAGTACCTCCAGGAAGCGGTCGACTCGTTCATCAAGTCCCGCGGCCTACGCCTCGAGCCGGCCTCGAAGGACAAGATCGTCTACTACATCATCCGCGACTTCGTCGGATACGGTCCCGTGGACGTCCTGATGGCCGACCTGCGGATCGAGGACGTCTCCTGCGACGGCACCGCCATCCCCCTGTTCATCTTCCACCAGAAGTACGAGTCGATCAAGACGAGCGTCATCTTCGATGACGACGACGCCCTGAACTCGTTCGTGGTCATGCTCGGCCAGCGTTGCGCGAAGCAAATCTCGGTCGCGAACCCGATCCTCGACGGCACATCCTTCGAGGGCCACCGCGTCCAGGCGACGTACAGCCGCGAGGTCACGACCCGCGGCTCCTCGTTCACGATCCGGCGGTACAAGGAGAAGCCCTTCACGCCGACGGAACTCGTGAAGTTCGGCACGGCGAGCGCGGAGATGGTCGCGTACCTCTGGGTCGCCGTCGAGAACGGCAAGTCCATGATGGTCTGCGGCGGCACCGCGAGCGGGAAGACGGCGACTCTGAACAGTGCGGGCCTCTTCATCCGGCCGGGCGCGAAGATCGTCTCCATCGAGGACACGCGGGAGATCAACCTGCCCCACGAGAACTGGATCCCCGGCACGACGCGGTCCGGCGTCGGCGAGCGCGGGGCCGACGGCAAGGCGGGCGGCGAGATCGACATGTACGACCTCGTGCGCGCGGCGCTGCGGCAGCGGCCGAACTACATCCTCGTGGGAGAGGTCCGCGGCGCGGAGACCTACACGATGTTCCAAGCGATGGCGACGGGCCACCCGACCATGTCGACGATGCATGCGGACTCCGTCAAGTCGATGGTCAACCGGCTGGAGAACCCGCCGATCAACACGCCGCGTATCCTGCTCACCGCCCTCAACTTCGTCATCATCCAGACGCACGCGCGGATCGGCGATTCGATCGTCCGGCGCATCAAGCAAGTCGTCGAACTCGTCGGGTTTGAGCCGGAGACGAACGAGCTGATCACGAACACGGTGTACGAGTGGGACGCGGCGACGGACACGTTCGTCTACAAGGGGCACT
>VBMM01000070.1 GCA_005878415.1 Methanobacteriota archaeon | reverse complement strand
TTCGACTTGAAGAAGATGCCCCCGATTCCCGTGACACGGGCCCGACTCGTTCGCGCCGCCATGCGACCGGGATGCATTTCCGCGATATAGGAGGTCGGTCTACGGGTCTCACCGCGGCGGCGCGTCGAAGTCCGGGTCGAGGATGTCGTCAAGGAACTCGAGGTCGCGAACGGAATCTCAAGAGTTTGGAGAATATTGAGGAATTGAAATTCAGGCCCTTTGCGATGGTTTCGGGGCGGCCAGACCTCCGGGTGTCGCGGACCTGAATCCGTCTTCGCTCGATATTCTCCTCCACCTTCAAGGCGTCCGCGTGGCCTCCTGCGCCGATTCGCCGGCTGTAGCGTCGCTCGTGACCAGGCCGCCGTGAAGGGGAACGGCGGCCCTAGATCCTCGGCAGAACCAGGCTTAGTCGCACGCATTTCTTCCCCGGTACGAACTTTATAGTACCTTTTGGGGGAATACACTCCTATGCAGGAGGGTGCGACACTGCGGTGGATTGCTCTCGTCCTCGTCGTTTCGCTCCTCTCCACTTCGGTCCTCACCGCAGTCGGAACCGATTCGATCGCGTCCCGATGGACCGCCGTGCGGCCTAGGCAGGCCGACCGATCTCCGGCTCTCAGCCCCGTCGATATCCCTCCCGGGTCGGTGTACACGTGGACGAACCCATGCCAGTGTCCTTCGGGCCGAAATGGGCACACGATGGTCTACGACTCGCTGTCGGACCGCTTCATCCTGTTCGGCGGATGGGACGGCGCGCTTAGCAACGAGACCTGGGCATATTATCTCGACAACAATCAATGGACCCGGATGCAGGGGTTCAACGGTCCCTCCGCCCGCCAGGGTCACCTGTCTGTCTACGATTCGCGGGCGGATCGGGTCCTCCTCTATGGCGGGGACGTAGGGGGAGCCGCGAGTCCAGAAACTTGGACGTACAGCCCCCAGGCTGACACTTGGACGAACATGAGCCCGCCGCTCGCGCCACCTCCCGGTCTCTCCGGGGCGATGGCGTACGACCCGGAATCCGGCCGGGCTATCCTGTTCGGGGCGCCGTTTCGGGGAGCCAGCGAGACGTGGGCGTACGATCTCAGCGCGAACCACTGGACGAACATGACCGCGGGCGAGGCGCAGCGTCCCTCGCCGAGATGGGGACACGCGATGGCCTACGACTCTCGTGCCGACCGGATAATCCTCTTCGGCGGCCAGGCGAGTTCCGGGAGCGACGAGACGTGGGCCTACGACTTCAATACGAACACGTGGACGAATCGGAATCCCACCACGAAGCCATCGTGGCGATACCGGCACGCGATGGACTACGACGTCGGATCGGATCGAATCGTCCTGTTTGGAGGGTTCGCGGCGACCGGAGTGAACGGCGAAACGTGGTCGTACGACTTCATGTTGAACACATGGTCGATGCTCGGACCCGCAATGGCGCCGACGGGACGCTATGCACATACGATGGCGTTCCACGTCCCGTCGAACCGCACGATCCTCTACGGCGGCAGCGGCAACGCGGCCGGACTCGGTCACGAGATCTGGGCGTACGAATCGGGAACGAACCTCTGGACCCGGGTCGATCCGGACCGGCCCACAGGCGCAGGGGCGCCGGTCATGGCGTACGACGTGCACTCCGACCGGGTCATTCTCTTCGGCGGCGTCACGCCATTGGGATGGAGCGAGACATGGGCCCACGATCTTGCCTCGAACGCGTGGACGTTCATGGACCCGTCATCCAAGCCGGTGGGG
This sequence comes from Methanobacteriota archaeon, assembly GCA_005878415.1. Lineage (GTDB taxonomy): Archaea > Thermoplasmatota > Thermoplasmata > RBG-16-68-12 > RBG-16-68-12 > RBG-16-68-12. The sequence goes on along the minus strand of VBMM01000070.1, from coordinate 8,588 downwards.
ACGTTCACGGAAGCTCCCGCGATGGCGTACGACTCCGCCGCGAACCTGACGATCCTGTTCAGTCAGGGGGCCACGTGGGCCTACGATTTCGGGCTGAACGCTTGGACCATCCTGCAACCTTCGGGTTCCCCCTCTCCGCGACGATCGGCCGCGATGGCCTACGACTCGGAATCGCGCAAGGTCATCCTTTTCGGCGGAGAAACCGGAATCATACCGTTCCCGTGGGTCAACGACACATGGGCCTACGACTTCAACACGAACACGTGGACCAACATGACTCCCGGCGAAGGGGTACGGCCGCCGCCGGGCAGTGGGTATCTAATGGCACACGATTCGCAGTCGAACCGCACGATCCTGTTCGGGGGCTCGACGGGGGTCTCGGGACACAATGAGACGTGGGCGTACGACTTCAACACGAACACGTGGACCAACATGATGCCTGCCGTCAGCCCGTCGGTCGACGACCGGAGTACAATGGCATACGATTCTCGCATGGATCGCGTGATCGTCCAAGGTCGCGGGGAAACTTGGCTCTACGACGTCGGATCGAACGCCTGGACGAACGTCAGCGGTGGCGCGACGCCCTCGACTCTGAGAGGCACCGCGATGGCCTTCGACATCCGGGCCGGCCGTTCCGTCCTGTTCGCCTACGACGACACTTGGTGGGGTCGGCTGCTGACTCCTCCGACACCGCCCACGAATGTCCGGCCGACAAACCGCAACGGCGCCGTCACGTTGGACTGGAAACCTCCAATCGACGAAGGGGGCTCCCCGGTCTCGGCGTATCGGATCTACCGCGGGACGAGCCCGGGGACCGAATCCTTCTACGCGGAAGTCGGGAACGTCCTCACGTACGACGACCTCGGAGCGACGGCCGGCGTTCGGTACTACTACCAGGTGAGCGCGGTCAACGCCGAGGGAGAGAGCCAGGGATCGGTCGAAGTGACGAATCTGCCCCCCGCACCGCCTCCGTCGAGTGCCTGGGAGGTCGCGCATACCCTCGTCCTCCTGAACAACACGCTGATGCATGGAAACTTTCTCGGGGCAAATGGATGGTCGCCTCTGGACGCCACCTACGACACCGGGAAAAGCGAGGTCTACATGACGAATTACAACCCGTATTACCCGGACGCTGTCAGCGTCATTTCTGGGGTGACGCACACAGTGATCGCGACGGTAGGACTCCCGGTCGGGAGCAGTCCTCAGGGCGTAGCCTATGACGCCGGCAAAGGGGAGGTCTTTGTTGCGAACTACGGCTCAAATACCGTCAGTGTGATTTCCGACGAGACGCACACAGTGATCGCGACGATCGGACTCCCGGTCGGGAGCAGTCCTCAGGGCGTAGCCTATGACGCAGGCAAAGGCGAAGTCTTTGTCACAAACTATATCTCGAACACCGTGAGCGTAATCTCCGACGCGACGAACAGCGTCGTGGCGAGTATCCCGGTAGATAGCCGGCCTTGGGGCCTCGCCTACGACGCCGGGAAGGGGGAAGTTTTCGTTGCGAACTCGAATTCGAACACGGTCAGCGTGATCTCGGATGCGACCAACACGGTCGTTGCGAGCATCCCCGTGGGGAATAATCCCTTTGGCGTGGCGTACGATGCCGCGAAGTCAGAACTCTTCGTCAGTTCCTACCCAATCAGCGTAATCTCCGACGTGTCTAACACGGTTGTCGCGACCATTGGCGTGGTCGACCATCCCTGGGGTCTGGCATACGACGCCGGGAAAGGGGAGGTCTTCTTCGCAAATTTCTTTTCGGACACGGTCAGCGTCCTCTCGGACACGACGAACACCTTCCTGACAAACATCTCAACCGGATACCATCCGCGCGCGATCGCTTACGCTAGTGGTCGAGGAGAAGTTTTCGTCGGGAACTATGGCGACGGCAACATCAACGTGATCTCGGACGCAACGAACACCGTCGTCGCGACAATCCCATTGCAGGCCAATCCGTTGGGCATCGCCTACGATGCGGGCAAGGGGGAGATTTTCGTCGCGGACGGTTTCCGGGACATCGTGAGCGTTATCTCAGTGCAGACAAACACCGTCGTCGCGACAATTCCTCTTCCTACGGGGAGCAGCCCGTGGGGCGTCGCCTACGACAGCGGGAAGGGGGAAATCTTCGTCACGGACCAGGGGGCGGATACGATCAGCGTCATCTCTGACGAAACCAACACCATCGTTGCAACGATCTCCCTGTTCGTGGGAGGCGGTCCGGTCAGCCTCGCGTACGACGACCGGAACGGGGCGATCTACTTCGCGAACGTGAACTCGGACGACGTGCGGGTGATCTCCGACGCGACGAATCGGGTCGTTGCGAACATTCCGGTGGGGACGCGGCCCCTCGGCGTCGCGTACAACAATCGGACGGGAGAGATCTTTGTCACGAATTCCGGTTCGAACACGGTCAGTGTGATCTCCGACGTGACGAAGCGCATCGTTGACACCGTCCAGGTGGGCGGCGATCCCTTCTGGGTTGCATACGACTCGGATGCTGACTCCATCTACGTAAGCAACCCTGTCAGCGGGACGGTCTCGATTCTGTCGCGGGCAAAATCCTTCAACGTCTCGTTCGCGGAGCAAGGCCTCCCGGACGGGACCCTGTGGTCCGTAACTCTAGACGGGACGTCGGCCAGCTCGACCGGTCCCGAGATCACGTTCCCCAGACGGAACGGCACCTATGCGTTCACAGTGGAGGAGGTTCCCGGGTACGTGGCGTCGCCTCGTTCCGGCGAGGTCACGGTGGATGGGGCGGCCGTGACGCAGACCGTGATGTTCTCGCCTACCCATCAAACGGTAACGCTCGGCGAAACCGGCCTCCCCGCCGATACGCCCTGGTGGATCAATCTCACAAACGGTGAGTCTTTCGCTTCTACGTCGGCCACGATCACGTTCACGGAACAGACTGGGTGGTACGCGTTTATGCCGGCTACGGTGGACAAGCGTTACGCGTCCGCCGCCGGTACGTTCATCGTCGAAGACTCGCCGGTCACGCAGACCGTGACGTTCTCCCGCGTGACCTTCCAGGTCGTCTTCACCCAAACCGGGCTTCCGCCCGGGACTTCCTGGTCCGTCACTCTAAACGGCGTATCGCAGAGCTCGAACGAGACTTCGATTGCGTACTCAGAGATGAACGGGAGCTACTCTTTCGTGGTCACCGGCCCCGGCGGATATGGCGCGAGCCCTGTATCGGGCAATCTTGCGGTGCATGGAGAACCAGTCTCAATCGCCATTCAGTTTTCGTCCACGCCGATTATCGTACTCTACGCGGTCGGAGCAGCAGTCGCCACAGTGGCGGGTGCCGTAACGTTCATCCTGTTTCGGAGAAAGCGGCGGGCGCGGCCTCCGAGCGGTTGACAACGGGGACCCGTCTTGATCCGACACTCGGCCTACCGGTGCCGAGCGTTGGCAAACGTAGCGGTCATCTAATCAGACCCACCCTGCGGCGCCGGGATTCCCTCGCTAGGGCAGAAACGGCCGCAGAAACACTGCATGCAAATCGTCACTGTCGTCTGAAAGCCGCCAAACGACTTTGTCGCAAAACGAGAAATGTGTCGCCCGTTGTTTCGGAGGCCATGCGACCCACCGCAACGGACGGCCCTACCGCGTTGGTCACCGGCGCGAATCGAGGGCTCGGTCTCGAGACCTGCCGTCAGCTCGTCGCACAAGGATTCCGCGTCGTCCTCACGAGTCGCAAAGAGAGCGTCGGAATGGCGGCCACCCAGAAGCTCAATTCCGAGGGCCGTGACGTCGTCTACCATCAACTGGACATCACGGACGGCGAGAGCATCTCCGCGTTGGCGGGAGACCTCCCCCGCCTCGCTCCCCGCTTGGACGTGCTCGTGAACAACGCCGGCGTCGGCTCCTGGGGAGCCGATCGGGCGGCGTCGGCGCGCACGATCGCGGTGAACTACTTCGGATCGCGAGATGTCACGGACGCCCTCCTCCCGTTCATCCCGCGCGGCGGTCGAGTCGTGATGGTGTCGAGCGGCATGGGCGAACTCTCGTACCTTGGGCGCGATCTCCGGTCGAAGTTCGCGGATCCGGCGCTGACCCGTCCCGCGCTCGAGGCGCTCGTCGCATCGTACCTTCGGGACCTGGAGAAGGGCGACCCGGGCAAGGCCGGCTGGCCGAGCGCGTACTCGGTCTCGAAGATCTCCATGAACGCGCTGGCTCGGATCCTTGCGCGCGAACTCGTATCGCGGGGCATCCGCATCAACTCCGTCTGCCCCGGCTGGGTCCGGACGGACATGGGAGGCCCCAACGCGTCGCGGAGCGTGCAGGTCGGCGCGCGTTCAATCGTCCTGGGAGCGACCGGAGTGGGCGATGCGACCGGCGGATTCTTCCGGGACGGGAAGATGATCGCCTGGTGATGGACGGACTCGCGACGGAGCCGAGCGCTTCCTTTGGAAATGGGGGAACTGAACTACGAACGTCGTGATCTTCGGGGCGACGGGGCAGACGGGGCGTCTCCTTGTGGAACAGGCCGTCTCCGGCGGTCACGCGACAACGGCTTTCGCTCGCGACCCGGCACGGATGGGCACGGCGGTGGGCTCCGTACGGGTCGTCCACGGAGACGTCCTCGACGCGGACTCGGTCGGCCGCGCCGTGGTCGGTCAAGATTCGGTCCTCAGTGCCTTGGGTACGGCGGCTCGAGGATCTCCGCCGGTCCTTCCGCAGGGAATCCGTCACATCCTCGACGCGATGGAGACACATGGCGTGAGGCGGATCCTCGTGCTCTCCGCCGCGGGGGCGCTTCACGAGCCCGCAGGGGCGGCGTTCGGCGGCCTGGGCTTGGCGTTGGCTCGGGCCGCCATCCCGGGGGTCTATCGGGAACATCGGGCGATGCTCGAGGAACTCCGGACGCGGGACCTCGACTGGATCGCCGTCCGGCCGGTCCTCCTCACGAACGGACCGCGGACGGGCCGCTACCGAGTCGTGTCCGAAGGCATCCCTCGAGGCGGCTATCGCATCTCGCGGGCGGATGTCGCCGACTTCATGATTCGTCAACTGACGAGTGACGAATTCGTACGAAAGATGCCGGCGATCGCGAACTGATCGACCCGAGACCCGTCAGGGTGCGATGGAGCCCTCGATCGACCGCACGGGCTCGGCGGGATACGCGGAGCAGAAGCGGACCATCTCGTCTTCTTCCGGGTCGTACCGCCACGGGTGGAGGAACCATGGGAAGTGGCATTGGCCGCACGGTTCGTCATCCCGTGGCGCCTCCCTGGGCCGGATGCGCCGGCTCCGACGCGGCGTGAGTCGAATCCGGAGCGACCGACGTTCCCAACCCGTCATGCCGTCGTCCGGTTCCGTCGCCATGTTCGGGCGCGCCCGACCGGGACGCCCGGCTTGAAGGGCAGGAGCACGTGTGGTGCGAGTCCCTGATAGTTGAGTCATACGCGCTTATATCGGGGTTTCCGCCCGGGCGAGGGGCTTCTCCTATCGCCTCGCGCCAAGCTTGATGAGGGGGAGCGCGCTCGCGGGCCCGATGCCCTACTCGCAGGCGCAAGCGGACCGCGTCCGGTCCATTCTCGGGGGTCAGCCCGGCATCACCGAGAAGGAAATGTTCGGCGGGATCGCCTTCCTCCTCGGCGGCAACATGGCCGTCGGCGTGCACGGCGAAGATCTCATTGTACGAGTCCAACCGTCGGAGACGGATGCCTTGCTCCGGGAGCCCGGCGCGAAGCCGTTCGACCTCAGCGGGAGCCGCGGCCCTCCGGCGGGATGGCTCCTCGTCTCGCCGGCCGGCACCCGCACCGAAGCGGGCCTCCGAACGTGGGTCGGACGGGGCGTCGCGTACGCCATCTCGCTGCCGAAGAAGGCGCCCAAGAAGAAGTCGAAGCGCTAGCCGAATTCGCGCCGCCCCTCTCCCCCCTCAAGATTCATAACCGGCGGCTTTTATCGCGGAAGTCCTTGGCGAGCTCCACCGGCATGAGGGCATCGGCGCGCGGCGGGCGCAAGGCCGCGATGGCCTTCATCTACGTGACGATCGTCCTTGACACGCTCGGGTTCGGCATCACGATCCCCGTGCTCCCGCGGCTGATCGTGAGCTTTGCGCCGAACACCGCGGCCGGCGCGGAGATCTTCGGGCTCTTCGTGACGATCTGGAGCCTGATGCAGTTCCTGTTCGCGCCCTTCATCGGCGTCCTCTCCGACCGCTACGGCCGACGCCCCGTGCTCATCCTCTCGGGATTCGGCTTGGGCGTCGACTACATGATCATGGCCCTCGCCCCGGATCTCTCGTGGCTCCTGCTGGGCCGCATCCTCTCCGGCATCACGGCCTCGAGCTACGCGACCGCGGGCGCGTACGTCGCCGACGTGACTCCAGTCGAGCGTCGCGCGGCCGCGTTCGGTGCGGTTGGCGCCGCCTGGGGCCTCGGCTTCATCCTCGGACCGGGCATCGGAGGCCTGATCGGCGGGCTCGGCGTCCACCTCCCCTTCTGGTTCGCCGCCGCGTTCTCCCTCACGAGCGCGGCGTACGGGCTCTTCGTCCTGCCGGAGTCCCTTCCCCCCGAGAGCCGACAGCCGTTCGCGTGGCGGCGCGCGAACCCGGCCGGCTCGCTGAAGCTGCTCCGCTCGCACCGGGACCTGCTCGGCCTCGCTGCGGTCAACTTCGTGCAGTTCCTCGGGTTCCAAGTCCTCCCGAGCGTCTTCGTTCTCTACGCCGGCTACCGATACGGATGGGGGCCCGTCGAGGTCGGCCTCTCGCTGACCGTCGTCGGCGCGCTGAACATCACCGTCCAGGGGGGACTCGTGAAGCGGTTCATCAAGCGCTTCGGGGAGCGGAAGGCGCTGATCACCGCCCTCGTCGCAGGGACCGCGTCGTTCATCGTATGGGGCCTCGCGTCGACACCCGCGCTGTTCGTCCTCGCGATCGTCGTTTTCGCGCCGATCGGATTCGCGCAGCCGTCCATCCAGAGCCTGATGACGCGCCGCGTGCGGCCGTCGGAGCAGGGCCAGCTCCAGGGGGCCAACGCGAGCATCGCGGGGCTCACGGGCATCCTGGGCCCGCTGCTCTTCACGTTCATCTTCGCCTTCTTCATCAGCCCCTCGGCTCCGGTCGCGCTGCCCGGCATGCCGTTCTTCGTCGCGGCGGTCCTGATGCTGGCGTCCGCATTCCTCGCGGTCCGCGTCACGAGCGGGTCGGCCGGCGCACCCGCGGCGGGTCCGACTGTGGCCGTGCCGGACGGCGCCGGCCTAAAGCCCGCCGATCCGGTCACCGACACCGGAGATCCGAACGAATAGAGCCGTTCGCAAGGCTCTTTGAGATGGGGGCGAGAGTGAGACGGGCCTTACCAGGGCGGTTTGGGCAAGAACGGATAGTGTTTCTTCAACTGCTCATAGACCTCTCGTCCGAGCTTTGGCGGCAGGTAGACGGCAGGGCCATGCTTCGTGGACTTGCGGAGCACCGTCCCTTCCCGTTTCAGTGTTTCCAGCGCTCTCCGGAGGGTCGCAATCCGGTCGGGCGGGAAACCACGGAGGAGGTTATCCTCGAGCATGTGGTGCTTCCCGAACACCCTATGACGGTAAAGCTTGTAGAGAATCGCGGCCTCGTCCCGGGAAATGTCCCTCAAGCGGGCGGCAATCGAATGAGAAAGTATATTTAGTCAGTGTTAAGTGTCTGTACGCTGGTGTAAGGAATGTTTACAGAGGTCTTCGGCAATGCGCCCAGGGTCAGGCTCCTCGACTTCTTGGCGGATCACCCCGACTTTGACTACACGATCTCCCAGATGGCGGAGTTCGCGGATGTCGCCCGCCCCACCGTCTACAAGCTCGTGGCGGAGTTGCAGGGCCAGGACATGATAACCTTCACCCGTTCGGTAGGAGATTCCAAGTTCTACCGTCTCAATGTCGCGAATCCTCGGATCGTTTCGATGCTGCAGGTGGACTTTGAAGGCATTAACAAGGAGCTGGCCGCCGGGGTGTACGATGAGATGCCCGCCTCCGCGAAAGAGTTTGCTCAGTCCCGTCCCGGCAGCCGTTCGCGCGCCCGCCCTTCCATCCGAGGTCGCATGGCGCCGGTCCGGGCATACCCAAAGCGTACCGCACGGAGAAAGAGGCCGAAGACGTCCGATTGAATCCGGGCCACGGAACGCGTCAGTGGCCTGCGATAAGCGCAAACGGCCGTTTGTCGCCACTTCCTGATCGAACTCAGAACAGATTGAAAGTGGCCCGGATCGAGCGATAGCGCATCCACGACACGCTAGTAGCAGTTCTCCGGGGAGAAGCGGCGCTTTCTCCCATCTCCAGAGAGAACCCTCAAGTTCTCCGGCGTCCAGAAGTAGGGCGGAGCCGACCGTGTTGCCACACGAGGATTGCGAGCTCACTTTCCGAGGGTCGCGGTGATCGCGAAGAACGCGGCGACGATCAGGATGAGCACGACGCTGGCCAGGCCGCTGATCTGGGAGAGGACGAGCGCCGCTCCGTAAGACACCGGGGCGACGAAGTACTGGTTCGTGATCGTCCGTACCTGCTCGTCCGTCACCTCGTTCCCGAGGAGCCGGTGCCCCGCGGAAACGTAGCGCCAGAGGCCGTTCCACACGATCGAGACGAGGAGGAAGTTGCCCGCGTACACCGCC
>VBMM01000234.1:2605-5538 GCA_005878415.1 Methanobacteriota archaeon | reverse complement strand
CTCGCGAGCGTCTTCGGCGGGCTCCTCGGGCTCGTGATCGTGACGGTCATCTACCTCGTCGTCCGTGGGAACCACCCGATCGGCGGCGGCTATCCGGTCGGGTTCGGTCCGTATCCCGGAGCCGCGTATCCCCCGGCCGCCCCGTGTCCCGTCTGCGGAAGTCCGATGACGTGGTACCCGCAATACCAGCGATGGTACTGCCCCCGCTGCGCGCAATATCGGTGAGGCTCAGGTCTTCTAGGGCGCGTCCGTGGGCCTCCGGACCGTGTGGGCCTCCGGTAGCGCGCGTGGAAGCGCGCCGGATCGAGGTCCGTCCCGCGCGCGAACGGCGGTCGAGGGCGCACGCGAGGCGGAGGAACGTCCGGGAGGCCTCATCCCCCACGGGCCGACGCGGCCGCACCCGCCGGGTAACGGGCGGCGCATCAAGGGGGTTGGGTCGAGGCTCGACGCCTCAGGAAATCGGCCACTGGTACGTGATGTACAGGACGATCGCCGCGAGGCCGATGCATAGCGCGACGACGAACCAGGGCGGGATCTTCAGCGCCTTCTCGTCCTCTTGGTCGAAGTAGCGGATCAGGCCGGCCGCCGAGTGGAAGCCGGAGTCGCGGTCCCTTGCCATGCTCGCCCGTCTCGATGGAAGGTCGACGCTAAAACCTTTCGCATCTCGCGCGCCCGCAGAGGATTAATACGCGGCGCCCGGATGGCGCCCCTCGGGAGCGTTCCGTGGCCGAGGCCGGCATCGTCTACATCGGGAAGAAGCCGACGATGAACTACGTGCTCGCGGTCGTCACCCACTTCAACGGGGGTTCGCGGGACGTGATCGTGAAGGCGCGCGGCCGATCGATTTCCCGCGCGGTCGACGTCGCGGAGATCGTCCGCGGCCGCTTCGTCCCGGAGGCGCGCGTCCGCGATGTGCGCATCGCGACCGAGAAGGTCACGTCGGAAGAAGGCCGCGCGACGAGCGTGAGCAGCATCGAGATCGTGTTGTCGCGGTGACGGGTGCGCGGCAAAGGCATTTATCGTCCTTTCCACTAGCCGTCGCCGCATGTCGCCGATCGACGTGCTGCTGCTCCTCGCCCTCGCCGCGTTCCTGGCGGGGATCGCCGGCTCGTTTCTCGGCATCGGCGGGGGCGTCTTCCTCATCCCGTTCATGACCCTCGCCTTGGGGATCGACATCAAGGTCGCGATCGCCACGAGCCTGATCGGTGTCATCGCGACGTCGTGCGGCGCCGCGTCCGTGTACGTGCGGGACCACCTCACGAACCTGCGGCTCGCGATGTTCCTCGAAGTCGCGACGACGCTGGGCGCGATCGTCGGCGCGGTCGTCGGCCTCCTGCTGCCGGGCCCCTACCTGTTCGGCGTGTTCGCGGTCGTCGTGGTGTACGCGGCGGCGGCGATGGCGCGCACCCGCGAGACCGCGAAGGACCGGGCATACCAGGCGGGCGAGGAGTCTCCCCTCGCGAGCCGTCTGGGCCTGGGGAGCGTGTACTTCGATCAGGAAGACCAGGGCGTCTACCGCTATCGGGTCGATCGTCCGGTCGCGGGCTTTGGCATCAGCGCGACGGCGGGCCTGTTCTCCGGCCTCCTCGGCGTCGGAGGCGGCTTCATCAAGGTCCCCGCGATGAACATGCTCATGCGCGTGCCGATGAAGGCCGCGGTCGCAACGAGCAACTTCATGATCGGCGTCACGGCGGCGGCGAGCGCGTTCATCTACTACTCCCAGGGATGGGTGAACCCGAACTTCGCCGCGATGGTGATCGTCGGCGTCTTCAGCGGCTCGAACCTCGGCACCCGCGTCCTGATCCGGTCGAAGGCCCAGCGGGTCCGCTTCGTCTTCTCGATCTTCCTCGCGGTGATCGGCATCCTCATGGCGATCCGGGCGGCAGGGATCGTGTGAACGTATGATGCATCCGCGCGCCGGCCTGAAGGCCGTCCAGCATCGCATCGGGGCGTTGCGTCGGGCGGTCGTCGCAGAGGTCGAGGACACGAACCGCCTCATCTACCATGTCCTCCGGGGCGGCGTCGTCGTCTCGGTCTCCTTCATCCTGTTCGCCTTCGTCCTGCGGGGGCTCGGCGGAGCGGACATCCCGCCGAACTCGATCGCCGTGCGGAACCTCGTCCCCGAGCTGGTCCGCTTCACCCCGGCGGGCTACCTGAACCTCGGGATCCTGCTGATGATCTTCACCCCCGTGGCCCGCGTCGTGCTGAGTTTCCTCTCGTTCGCGGAGGAGCGCGACCGGACGTACGTCGGGGTGACGGGGATCGTCCTGCTGAACCTCCTCGTGAGCGTGTTCCTGCTGGCGTGAGCCTTTAAGCCGCCCGGCCTTTGCGGAGGCCCGTGGACGAGGTCCTCGCCGCCGGACGCGCGGTCGATTGGTCGAAGCTCGGCGAGCGGCCGCTCTGCGACGCCTGCCTCGGCCGCCTTTTCGGAAAAGTCGGCCACGGCCACACGAACGAGGAGCGCGGCCGGGCGATCCGCGAGGTCGCCGGCCGCGCGGCCGGGCCGTGCTGGGTGTGCGCGGGGCTGACGGCCCGCTACGACGCCCTCGCGGACCTCGTCGCGCGAAAGCTCGAGCCCTGGGAATACGACACGTTCCGCGTCGGTTCGCGAATCGATCCGGAGGTCTCGGCCCGGGAGGAGTCGCTGTGGTCCGACCTCGCGCTCCCCGCGCCGGAGCCGCTGAAGGCGGAGGTGAACCGCGAAGTCGGGAAGCGCGTCTGCGAGGCGGTCGGCAAGGAGCCGGACCTGGCCGCGCCCGACATCGTCGCGGTCCTCGATCCCGCCTTCGACCACGTGGACTTGCAGGTGAACCCGCTGTATCTGCGGGGCCGCTACCGGAGGCTCGCCCGGGGCGTTCCGCAGACCCGCTGGCCGTGCCGTCGCTGCATGGGCAAGGGATGCGCGCGGTGCGGCGGGACCGGCAAGGTGTACC
>VBMM01000234.1:0-2532 GCA_005878415.1 Methanobacteriota archaeon | reverse complement strand
TCAAGGAGCCCCGCCGCCGGCACCTCGACGTCGCGTCGGCGGTCGCCCACATCAACGCGTCCGGCATGGTCGAGGTCGACGGGCTCGGTCCCGCGCGCGGCGCCGACGTCGTCGGGTTGAAGGAGGATCGCGCGGCGAAGACGTACCGCGTGCTCTTCCGGACGGTCCCTCCCGTCGAGGAAGCAAAGCTTAAAGGGGCCCTGCCAGTTTTGGTGCCGGAGCCGATCGCCCAACAGACCCCCGAACGGGTCGTTCACCGGCGTGCGGATACCACGCGGCATCGACGCATCTTGGCGGCCGAGGTCGTCCGGGTCGACGGAGACCGCGCGGAGATCCGCGTGACGGCGGAGGCGGGGACCTACATCAAGGAGTGGGTCCACGGGGACCGCGGACGGACGTCGCCGTCCCTCGCGGAACGGCTGGGGGTGGCCTGCGAGGTGATCGAGCTCGACGTCTTGGACGTCCTCGACGACCGGTGAGCCGATGGTGAAGGCCTCGAAAGGGATCATGGAGAAGACGCGGCAGAAGTTCCGCCGCAGCCCCCGCGATCGCGGGCTCTCCCCGATCACGCGGTCGTTCCAAACCTTCGCAGACGGCGAGCGCGTGACGATCGTCATTGACTCGAGCGTCCAGCGCGGCTGGCCGCACCACCGCTTCCACGGGATGACGGGCACCGTCGTCGGGCGGCGCGGCGGCTCGTTCCTCGTCGACGTGCGGTTCGGCGGCAAGATCAAGCAGGCCGTGGTCCGGCCCGAGCACCTGAGGCGGGCGTAGGAGGGGGATCATGGAGGAAGTGTTCGTCTCCCTGGCCGAGCTGAAGGTCATCCTGGAGAAGGAGAAGGCGGCCCGCAGCGAGCTGAACCCGGAGCAGCAGTACTCCCTCTCCCACGCGTCTCTTTTCGCCCGCGTGTTGGCGGACAAGGTCCCCCCGATCGTGAAGGAGCTCATGGAGATCCCCATGATGTCGCCCTTCAACGCGGTGAAGATCGTCGACCTGATGCCGACCCACATGGACGACGTCCGGGCGATCTTCGCGAAGGAACGATTCGCCCTTTCGAAAGAGGATGCGGAGAAAGTCCTCGAGATTGTGGGGAAGTACCGCTGACGAGGCGAGTCGCATGGAAGATTACGCCCGCATCCTCGACTACTTACCGCAAGGTCATCCGGACCAGTCGAAGTTCCACCGCGAGCCGCTCGCCTACGCGCTCGGCGTGGACGAGTTCAAGCTGTTCGAGCTGGTGCCGAAGGAAGGGGTCGCCTTGTCGATCGGACAGCGGGTGTACATCGGCAAGGAAGTCGACCAGCGGGCCGAGGTCCTGCACGTCAAGAGGCGCGTGGGCCACGAGGAGCTCACGACGGCCGCGCAAAAGGAGCTGCCGTTCGTAATCCAGGAGACGGTCAAGGAGAAGGAGGCGAAGTTCGTCGACTTCTTCAACCGCGCGCAGGCGATCACGACCCGCTTCCACATGCTCGAGCTCCTGCCCGGCCTCGGCAAGAAGACGATGTGGGCGATCCTCGAGGAGCGGAAGAAGGGCCCCTTCCAGTCGTTCCAGGACCTCGAGCAGCGCGTCGCGAGCGTCCACCATCCGGAGAAGCTCATCGCGAAGCGGATCGAGATGGAGATCTCCGACCCGACGCAGAAGTACCGCCTGTTCGTCGCCCGTTAGGTAGCTTTCGTCAGTGCCCTTTCGATTTCCCGAATGTCGTGGGACGAAAGGCCGAGCTTCTTCCGCAACGCTTCGAGGAGGTCCCGTTCTTCGTCCGAGATCGGGCCGCCTTCGAGGGCCTCGACGGCGACCGCCCGGTAGATGCCCGTCCGATTCTCGAGGACCTCTTCCAGCACTTGGCTCTCGATCCGTTCCTGCTCTTCCCTCGAAATCCCGAGGTTGTCTCGTAGCTGCTCGACGAGCAGGCGCTCCGTCGCCGTCACGCGGCCGTCCTTCCACGCGGTCATGACGGCGCGGGTGTACTCCTCAAGTCGCTTCACGCGCTCGTCCATCGCGCGCTTGCGGCGATCGTCGATGCCCTCGAGGGACTCGAGATCGAGCTCGTCGACGTTCATCGCCTCGCGCACGATATCGGAGAACGTTAGGTGCACGGACGTCGCGCCGTCGATCTCCGCCAAGGTCATCTCCTTCGTGACCCCGGCGATCTTGATCGGCACGCGGACGGGCGAGACGCGCTCCTTGATCCCCATCGCCCGCTCCCACCCCCGAGGCGCGAGGTAGTACGCGAGCATGCGCTGCTTCTCGCCCTCGATGTGCGCCTTCGTCTCGACGAGCAAGCCGTCGCGGACCATCTCGTCGAGGTAGCGCGACAGATGCTTGCGCTGCACGCCGGCGGCGAAGGCGATCCCCTTCTGGGTGAGCGCCTGCGGCAGGACGTACCGCTCCTCCGTGTTGCGGAAGTCGGAGAGGTAGAGGAGGATGCGATCTTCCGTCCCGAGCGCGAGCGGCGAATCCGGCTTCACGGCCCGGGAACGTTTCGCGTAGCGGATAATCCTTCGCGTGGTCCGATTCGCGGACCCGGTCG
>VBMM01000233.1 GCA_005878415.1 Methanobacteriota archaeon | reverse complement strand
GACCCTCGTCCTCCAGGCCTGCCTCCCCGTCGCAGCCGCTGCGCGGGAGACGGTCCACCTCCGAATCCAGGGCGGGACCGACGTCCGATGGTCTCCCCCCGTCGACTATTTCGCCCGCGTCTTTCTGCCGCTCCTGCGGCGAATTGGCGGACGCGTAGAAATCGAGGTCCTCCGTCGGGGATACTACCCGCGCGGAGGCGGGGCGGTCGAGGTCGTGATCGAGCCAACGCGCATTTGGGCCCCGTTGGATCTCCCCTCGCGTCCCGCGATCCACTCGGTCCGAGGCATCGGGCACGTCTCGAATCTCGCGGACGACATTCCGAAGCGCATGAAGCACGCCGCATTGCGCCGGCTCCATGGCCTCGTTGACGTCAAGATCGAAGAGCGGGCGTATCGCGGGGTTGAGGCGGTTGGACAAGGCGGTGCG
>VBMM01000232.1 GCA_005878415.1 Methanobacteriota archaeon | reverse complement strand
CCCGATCGACCGTCCCACTTCCTCGTGCAGGGAGTCTCCGGCCACCTGGAGACAATGGCGTGGCTCGTGCCCCAGTTCGTGCCGTCCAAGATCGGGTTCGCTCCGGTGGGCGCTCTGCAGAAGGTGTCCGTCGAGCCCGGTGCCTAGCCGTACATGCTCGGCCGCGGCGGCTCGCTCGGTTTCTTCGCGACCTCGGTCTGGTGATGGATGTTCTTGAGCTGCATCTCGATCCGCTCGGCCTCCTCGTACAGCGGACGGGCATCGAGCTCCGTGTGGAGGAGCAGCTTGTCGATGACCTCGATGGCCCGCGCGGCGGCTCGTGCGTCCGGGTAGTCCGGGTGCGCTTCGCTCAGGAGGGTGATGACGTCGAAATCGCGCTTCCGGCCCTCGTTGAGGAGGACCCCGGCGACGCCCGTGATCACGCCTTCCTCGAAGACCGTGATGCCGTTCTTCCGGATCATGTCCATCGCCTTGTCCGTCGACCCGATGCCGTAGACCTCCACCGAACGATCGGCCTCTTCCTCCCGGGCATCGACGATCAAGCCTTCCGGGCACACGAGCAGATTGCACCGGGCGTCCTGCGCCCAGTCGAGGACCGTCGCGGCAATCGCTTTGATCAGGTTCGGCGGCGGCTGGAACTCGGAGATGAACACGACGACCTGATCTCGGTCGTCGACCTTCGGTCCCGCGTAGATTCGAACGGGGTTCATCGGCTGCCCGTCCCGGACGAGGGCGACGGTCGGGAAGTAGATCGAATCCATGATCCCGATCTGTGTGAGGTTGAGCGCGTTGATCAGGTAGTTCGCCACGATCGAGCTCACGAGTCCCACGCTCGGGAACCCGTCGATCACGGTCGCGCCGCGAAGGTCCATCCGTTTCAGTTCGTAAATCTGGATGCCTTCCATGGTTCCGCGGTCCATTCCGAACAGGTTACTTAAAGATGCGCGACTCGAGTCTGTCGGCTGAGAACACGTCAACCGGGAGGGAGGATTTCGTGCGTGTTGACAAACTCGACGCCGCCCCGACGCAGCATGACGCCCACGGAGCAGTACTTCTCGGACGAGAGGTCGATGGCCCGCGTCACCGCGGATTCTCGGATGCCATCGCCTCGGATCCGGTAGTGGAGATGGATCTTCGTGAACACCCGCGGCGGATCCTTCGCTCGGTCGGCTTCCGCTTCGATCTCGAGGGACGTGAACGCCACGCGTTCCTTCCGGAGGATCTCCACGACGTCGGACGCGGTGCACGCCATCGCCGCGAGGAGCGCACCCTGCATCGGACTCGGTCCACGGCGGGTCGCCGCATCCCCCGCGTCGAAGAGGATCTCCGCGCCGCCGTCCGCGCTCGCTCGGAACCGCATGTCATCGTCGTGCTCGAGATGGGCTTTCATCCGCACCACCGGCCGGTGGAAGATGGCCCGCGTAGAAGAAGATTCCACTCGCGCCCGCAAAGTTGTTATGCGCCCCCTCCATCGGTTCCGTCGTGCGGCCCCGGGTGATCGTGAACGCGGCGATGAGCGTCGACGGGAAG
>VBMM01000231.1 GCA_005878415.1 Methanobacteriota archaeon | reverse complement strand
CCTCGAAGGAACGGATGCCTATTTCTAGCTGTCGTCACGCGAGGTGCTTTTTGACACGTTCCTCGAACGGTCCGCGAGGCATCGCGCCGACGACCTGGTCGACGAGCTTCCCGTCCTTGAAGAAAAGGATGGTCGGGATCCCCATCACCATGAACCGCTGCGGCGTCATCGGGTTCTCGTCGGTGTTGACCTTGACGAACGTCACCTTCTCCGCGTAACGCTTCGCGAGGTCCTCGACGATAGGCTCGATCGCGCGGCACGGCGCGCACCACTCCGCCCAGAAATCGACGACGACGTACGGATGCTCCTTGATCGCCTTCTCGAATTCGGCATCGGTGACATGAATCGGCTTGTCCGACATGACAGGCACCTTCGAACCTCCTCACGGGGTCGTTGCACTTAAACTTCAGGGCACAAACCGGATGGGGACGCCGGAAGGGGTGGCCTATGCGATCGGTGTCCCCGGGACGGGCACTCGGAGACGAGGCGGGTCCGGGAGAGTGCCAACGCTCATATAGAAGCCCTCGCATAGACCGACGGGAATTTCAATGATGACGGGTCAGCCGATTATTATCCTGAAGGAAGGGACGGAGCGAGAGAAGGGCAAAGGCGCGGTGTCGAACAACATCGCCGCCGCCCGCGCGGTCGCCGATGCGGTCAAGTCGACGCTGGGCCCGAAAGGCATGGACAAGATGCTCGTCGACTCCCTCGGAGATGTGACGATCACGAACGACGGGGTGACGATCCTCAAGGAGATCGAGATCGAACACCCGACGGCCAAGATGCTCGTCGAGGTGGCCAAGACCCAGGACGACGAGGTCGGAGACGGGACGACGAGCGCCGTGATCCTCGCCGGGGAGCTGTTGAAGGCCGCCGAGAGCCTGATCGAGTCGGAGGTCCACCCGACGATCATCGTGAACGGCTATCGGGTGGCGGCCGCCGAGGCGGTCCGCCGGCTGAACCAGCTCGCGTTCCCCGTGAAGCGGGACGACAAGACGACGTTGCGTTCAATCGCCCGAACCGCGATGTCCGGCCGCAGCGTCGGCGGGAACGCGGACTTCCTCGCCGGCATCGCCGTGGACGCGGTCCAGTCGATCGTCGAGGAAATCGCAGGGGAGGTACGCGCCGACGTGGACAACATCCTCGTCCAGAAGAAGCACGGCGGGAACCTGACCGACACCGCGCTGATCGACGGCGTCGTCCTTGACAAGGAACGGGTGCACCCTCGGATGCCGAAGTTCGTCCGGGACGCGAAGATCGCGCTTATCAACCGGGCCCTCGAGGTCAAGAAGACCGAGGTGAACGAGGAGATCCGGATCCGCGATCCCGGCAAGCTTCAGCTGTTCCTGAACGAGGAAGAGAAGAGCCTCAAGACGATGGTCGACAAGATCAAGGCGTCCGGTGCGAACGTCGTGCTCTGCCAGAAGGGCATCGACGACGTCGCGCAGCACTACCTCGCGAAGGAGGGCATCTACGCCGTGCGTCGCGTCAAGGAGAGCGACATGAAGAAGCTCGCGAAGGCCACGGGCGCGCGCTCGGTCACGAACCTGGACGACCTCTCGCCCAAGGAGCTCGGCAAGGCGGACCTCGTCGAGGAGCGGAAGATCGGGACGGACGACATGACCTTCGTCACGGGGAACAAGAAGGCCCGCGCGGTGTCGATCCTGGTTCGAGGCGGCACGGAACACGTCGTCGACGAGGTCGAGCGAATCCTCCACGACGCCCTGCGCGTCGTCGCCGCGGCGATTGAGGATGGCAAGGCGATTGCCGGCGGCGGATCCGCCGAGGTCGAATTGTCCCTCGGGTTGAAGGACTACGCCGCGACGATCGGGGGCCGGGAGCAGTTGGCGATCGAAGCGTTCGCGCACGCACTCGACGTGATCCCGAGGACCCTCGGCGAGAACGCGGGCCTCGATCCGATCGACGTGCTCATCAAACTCCGCGCGGAACATGGGAAGAAAGGCGGCAAGTCGATGGGCGTGAACGTCATGACGGGCGAGCCGCTCGACATGCTCAAGGCGAACGTCGTCGAGCCGCTCCGCGTGAAGACCCAGGAGATTGAGTCCGCCGCGGAAGTCGCCAGCATGATCCTCCGCATCGACGACATCATCGCGTCGAAGAAGTCGCCCCCGCCTCCGCCGGGAGGCGGCGAACACGGCCACGGCGGCGGAATGGGCGGCATGGGCGGGATGCCCGGCATGGGGATGTGAGGTTCACTCCTCAGCGTTCGGGAGCCGCCCGAGCCGCTCGATGATCCGCTCCCGCAACACCCGCGCCCCATCCGCGTCCGTCGCCGCGAGGGTCTGGACGATTTCGGTCCAGATGCCTCCCTCCACGGGTCCGGGCCCGACCCGGGACGCTTCGATTCGGAACCGGGTCACGATTCCGTCGGCGGACACGAGCCGCGGCGGGTGGTTCGACCGCGACCGGATGTTCAGCACGCGAGGCGCCTTCCCCAGCGCCTCGATCGCCTGCTCGACGGCCTTCTGCGCAT
>VBMM01000069.1 GCA_005878415.1 Methanobacteriota archaeon | reverse complement strand
GATCCGACCGCGGAACGTCGAGAGCAACGCCTTGCATTCGACGATCAGGGGATCGTAGTCGTCCACCTCCTTCCGCATGAATGCCGTGGTCGGCGGGCCGGGATCGATCCCCGACGCATCGAGGAAGAGGTTCGCGACGCCGCCCGACGTGAGGATCTTGTCCACGATCCCTTTCTCGAGCATGTGCCTCGCGACGGCGATCGAGTCGTCCGCCTTGACGCCGCCGAGGTGGGCGACCTTGGGCCGTGCGGGGTCCTGGACCGCCCGGGCGAGCATCGTGAGTTCCCGCTCCATGACGCGACCCGCCATGGAGGGCAGGACCTCACAGAACCCGACGAGGCTCGGCTGGGCTCGGTGGGCCGCGGCGAACGCGTCGAGCACGAAGTACTCCGCGAGCGGCGCGAGGCGCTGCACGATGTGCGTCGTCGCCATCTTCTCGAGCTTCGCGTCCGCGAGGGCTTCCTCCTCCGAGTAGAAGCGCGTGTTCTCCAGGACGACGACGTCCCCGACGCGCATCCCCTGGATGGCCTCGACCGCGGGCCGTCCGAACAGGCTCGGCACGAACCGGACGGGCCGGCCGAGGAGGGTACCGATCCGTTCCGCGTGGACCTCGAGGCTCGTGAAGTCGTCCTTCCCGGGCCGGGACTGATGGGCGAGGAGCGCGACCTTCGAACGACGCAGCTCCCGGATCGTGGTCAGATGCTCCCGGATCCGCGCGTCGTTCAGCAGCTGACCCGTCGCCGGATTGATCGGGGAATTGATGTCGACGCGGAGCAGGACCGTGCGGCCCGAGAGGTCGAAATCATCCATCGTGAAGAAGTCCCGGGCCATCCGGACGGCGCTACATCCCGGCGCATAATAGTCTTTTTGCACGCAGCGGGGACGGGCCGCGGGTCGCTGGCACGCGTGTCCGTTCTCAAACAGGGAAACTGGGTTGGAACCTTTTTAGAGGGGACGAGAGGATGATATGACTCCACCGAGGTACCGTTACGCCCCAGGACCTCCTACTCCCAGAGGGAAAACTCATCCGCACGACGCGGGGCGGCCCGAACGCGCTGAAGCAGCTGCTCCTCGATCTGAAGAAGTATTCCTTCTCCGGGTACGTACGGACGGTCCGGTCATCGGGCGGGAGACGCTCGGAAGGGATCGTCCTGCTCCGCGGCGGGAACCCGGAGGCGACCCTCTACCAGCGCGGCGACGGGCAGGATCGAGGACGGTCCGCCCTGAAGAAAGTCTGGCAGGACTCCTACGACGACGCGTGCGTCCTCGAGTTGCACGCGCGGGTCGACATGGACGGCCTCGTCCGCGAGTACGCGGATGCGGTCCTCGAGCGGCCCTCGAAGGTCGTCAAGCGGACGAAGGTCCCCCACGCCATGGGCCGCGCGGAGGTCGAGAAGCAGGTGCGCGCGTGGCAGGAGAGAGGATACGACGTCTCATCCGTCGAAGCGAACCTCGAATCGGATCCGGCCGTCCTCACGGCGTCCGTTATCGCGATGCGCGAGGCGGTCAAGAAGTCGGAGGCGGTCTCGGAGACCCTGGACCAGCTCGATGTCACCGGCTTCGAGTCCCGTGCGGCGCTGCTCAGAGAGAAGCTGCAGAGTCCCATCCGCTATCCGGACGTCGATGCGGAAGTCGAGGGCCTGCGGGATGCGATTGACGGGATGCGCCGCATCGAAGCCCGCCGCGAGCTCGAACTCGCCCGGGAGCGGGAATCCGCAGAGCGCACGCGGAAGGTGCTTGAGCTCGTGATGCGACAGACCGAGGCCTTGCCCCCGGAGTCGAAGCCGAAGACCGAGGACATCGCCCGCGTCCTCGAGGAACCAACGCCCGTCCGGGACCAAGCCACGAACCTCGTGCCCGCGTCGACGTTCGAGTCGTTCGTGGAAGGGGAGAGCAACCGCTTCGCGCACGGGGCCGCCGTCGCGGTCGCGAAGAATCCCGCGAAGGCGTACAACCCGCTCCTCATCACGTCGGGCCCGGGGTTGGGTAAGACCCATCTCCTCCATGCGATCGGCAACTACATCACGTCCCATTCCGAGAATTCGAAGGTCCTCTACCTGACGTGCGAGGCCTTTGCGACGAGCCTCGAAGAGGCCCGTGTGCAAGGGGACGTCGGCGCGTTTCGGGAGCGCGTGCGCGGCCTCGATTGCCTCATGATCGACGACATCCAGTTCCTCAGCGGCATGCCGGAGATCCACGAGGAGATCTTCCATACGTTCAACGATCTCCACGAGCGGGAGAAGCAGATCGTCCTGGCGAGCGACCGTCCACCGAAGGCGATCTCAAATCTCGACGAGAGGCTTGTGTCGCGGTTCGAGTCGGGCCTCGTCGCGGGCATCGAGCCGCCGGAACTCCCCACGCGGATCGCGATCCTCGAGCGTCGGGCTCGCGACGCCAAGGTGACGATCGACCCGGAGGTTCTCGGGTTCATCGCGAATCTGGTGGAGAACAACGTCCGCGAACTCGGAGGCGCGTTCAACCGGGTCGTCGCATTCTCCTCGGTCATGGAGCGACCCATCACGGAGGACCTCGCCCGCGAGGTCCTTTCGGGCGGGCCGGCGGAGGCCGCACCCGCCGCACCGGCCGTCTCGGTTTCCACGGATGTCGATCGCGATCTCCAGCCAGGCCGCAGCTACCTGATAAAGGAGGATCGACCCGCGGCGGCGTTCCGCCTGTTCGCGCGGTTCCTCGGTGGCAGGAGCCGCGGCCTGGTCATTACCCGAACGAATCCCGCGCACGCGCTCCCGAAACGCGCCGACGTCCCCTTGCACACGGGCCTCTTCGAGGCTCGTCGCAAAGGCCTCGCACGTCAGGTAGAGGACCTTCGAATTCTCGGAATGGGACGTGATGTAGTTGCCGATCGCATGGAGGAGATGGGTCTTACCCAACCCCGGGCCCGACGTGATGAGGAGCGGGTTGTACGCCTTCGTGATCTCTCTCGGCTCCGCCACCCTGAAAGATCAGGAGCTGAAGACCCTCGAACGCGAGATGGAAGTCATCGAGGCCTCGTGAGCGAAGACTATCCGCGAGCCTCGATTTCCTTGTAGAAGTCCCGGATGTACCGGAGCGCTTCGCCCCACGACTCTTGCTTGACGAGCGTGCTCGCCTCTTTCAGGATGCTGATCGGCCGCCCGAGATCGTCGCCTTTCATCTTGAGGTCGAGGAGGGCGTTGCGGGCCTTCCGCATCTCTTCCTGTACGAACGCGGGCACGTCCCGCTGCAGGCGGTCACGGGCGGCCTTCCCGAGGCGTGACGCGCCGGCGATGTCCCGCCGGTCCATCGCTTGGCGCCCTTGGCGGAGCAACCGCTCGGCATCGCGGACCTCCATGCCCATCGTGCGCGCATCCCGCGCGAGCCGGTCGCCATCCTCGATGGTGGTGCGCGCCTGGTGATAGTCCTTCGCGTCGGTCTGGAAGGTACCGAGCGACGCCTGGTACTCGTCCCACGCGCCGTCGTAATCGCCCGCTTCGAGGCGTCCGACGGCCGCTTGGAGCTTCGGCATCGCGAGCTGCGTCCCGGCGTCTCCTTTCGCCGCCTGGATCTCCTGGACATACGCATCGATCCGGGCGCCGATGAACTCGACGAAGGCGATATCTAGCGCCCTTCGAGCCTCCGAGATCAAGCCGACGGCCCGCTCGATGTCCCGGGCTTTCCCGGCCTGGATCGCCTCGTTGATGATCCGTTTTCCATCCTCGATTTCGAGCCCGATCCGCTTGGCGGAGACGAGCAGGGGCTTCACCTCGTTCACGAGCTTCGGCAGTTCCCGGTACAGGAGTTTGCGATCGCCGGAGGGGACCCTCCGATCCGCTTCCTGCTGCGCCCTTCGCAACTTATCGATTCGATTCTGCAGGGGGATGCGCGTCGTGCGGCCCGCCGGCCGACCCGCTGCCGCCGTCGGCGCCGCGGCGGGAGGCCGAACAGGTTGCGCGGGCATCGGCGGAGCTCGGGTGATTTCCGCCTCGGGCTGGGGCCTCTCCGCCGTCGTCCCGGATTCCTCGAAACGCACCCCGCAATTCGGGCAATGGTCCGCGTCGGAGGGGACGCTCGTCTTGCACACGGGGCACTCGTACTCCGTGGCCTCTCCCTCCGTGAATTCCGCGCCGCATCCCGGACACATGGTCGCATCCGCGGCGACGAGCGTCTCGCACACGGGGCACAGGAATTGCTCGCCGAGATCCTTCGCCGTCTCCGCGGCGGGATGAGCCTTCGTCTCCGCGACGACCTCGTCCGACTCGGGGCTCTCCCGGGCCACGTTCTTCAGCGTCTCGAAGATCTCCCGGTGGTCCTCCTTGCCCTCCATGATGGAGGCGAGGATTTCATCGATGCTCCGGCCGTCCTTCTCCGCCACGTTGACGCTCTCGTGGGTCGTCTCGCCGCCGAGGTCGAAGAGCCCGAGGTCGGTCTGGCACGAAGGACATACCCGCGCGTCCGCGTCGATCGGGGAATCACAGACGGGACAGACTTTCGTTTCCTTCGGTGGCGTAAGCCGACACCTCGAAATCGTCGACGCGTTTTCCATCCTTGAGCGTCGTACTAAGACTTTCCGGACTCAGTTTAGAGAATGATAAGTGCTCAAGGTGGATAATCAGCGCAAAACGATTAAGTGAGCCCTCTCCCCGTGCGATGGAATATCGACGGCGGGGTCATGGGCTTTCGCACATCAATCGACGGTCTGGACAAGGTACTCCGGTCCGAAATCACTCCTCCGAAGGTCATCCTCGTGACGGGACCGCCCGGGTCGATGAAGACTTCGTTCTGCTACACCCTCATGTCGCGGTACCTCAAAGACACCGGTGAATTCGGTCTGTATACGACGCTCGAGGAGACCGTCCAGTCGCATCTCCGCAACATGGAGTCGCTGGGCGTCGAGCTGTCGATGAACATGCAGATCAGCGACTTCACGGATCTTCGGGAGATCGATGCGGTCGTCGGGCCGGAAGACCAGACGGACTACCTCGCGTTCATCGAGCGCATGATCGGACATTACCGCAAGGTCCACGGTCACAAGTTCAAACTCTTCGCGCTCGATTCCCTCGGGGCGTTGTACTCCCTCATGGAGAACACCACGAACATGCGGAAGCGGATGTTCTACTTCTTCAAGATGCTGCGCGACGCGGATCTCACCTCGCTCGTGGTCATGGAGCGGAGCGCGGACGGGGATAGCCAGCTGCTCGGGAACGAGGGGTTCCTCGTCGATGGCATCGTATTGCTCGGGCTCGACCGCTCGCGCGGAAAGCTCGTGCGGTACCTGCAGGTCGAGAAAATGCGGTCCGCGGATCACTCGATGGAAAAGCACGCGATCGAGGTCCGCAAGGGCGGCCTCACCGTCCTCGGTCCGATCTTCGAGACGGGAGGGTCCTGATGACTCCCATTCACCCGCCGACGCCTGGGAGGCTCGGCGCAACGAACCAACCTCCGGAGGAACCGTAGATGGCCGAAGCATCGATCCTCGACGCGCTGGACGCACTGAAGAAACTCGAAGAAAGCCTGAAGTCCCGGGACGCGGAGTTCCGAAAGCAAGATGCCTCGCTCCAGGAACAATCGTCCAAGATCGAGGAAGACCGTCGCTCCCTCGAACAGGAGCGCTCCACCATCGCGGAGGAGCGGGACTCGATCGTAGGCCGGGAGAAGGGCCTGCGGGCGCGAGAGAAGGAGCTCGAGCAGAAGGAGCGGACGATCGATCAGCGCGAACAGGAGTTCGAGGCGGCGCGGCAGAGCGTCCTGGCGAAGGAGAACCAACTCCTCTCGCGCGAGCAAGAACTTGCGAAACGCCTGGAGTCGCTCGTGAAGCGCGAGGAGGACACCGCCCGTCGCGACGCGGACGCGAACGTTCACGCGAGGGATATCGCCGCCCGGAAGACCGAGATCGTGTCGAGGCAGGAGCAGATCGTGAAGCTCCTCGAAGAGCAGAAGTCGACCCTCGAGGCGCAAATCGCTCGGAACCGGGAACTCATGGACCGCGAGAAGCGACTCGCGGCGGAAGAGGAGAACATCGCATCCGCCCGAGGGAAGGTCGCGGAGGAAGCGAAGCGGCTCATCGAACGAGAGAAGCAGCTGCTCGCCCAGGAACAATCGGCTTCCCGAGTCGCCGCGGCGCCCGCAGCCACCGGCCCGTCGGTCGGGCCGAAGCCCGTCTCCACGCAGCCCGCCCCCGCGGCGGGAATGCGGCCCCAGCCCGTGGCCCCCATGCCCGCACCAGCACCTGCGGCGAAGCCCGCGACGCAAGTTGCGGCTGCTGTGCCTGCGGCGAAGCCAATCACGAAGCCGGCGGTCGCCGCCGAATCCGAGGGCGAATCGGAAATCCCCTGTCCCGCCTGCGGCACGATGATTTCATCCGACGCGATCATGTGCTACGCGTGCGGCCACCGCCTCCAGGAGGAATCCGCCGTGGAAGAGACGACGGAGGCCGAGGGCGAATCGGAGATCCCCTGTCCCGCCTGCGGCACGATGATTTCATCCGACGCGATCATGTGCTACGCGTGCGGCCACCGGATCGGACCCGAGGACGAGCGGGGCGCGAAGAAGACGGCCGTGAGCGTGAAGAAGGTCCTGAAGAAGAAGATCATCTGAACTGGCCCCAGGCCGATCGCGGAGGCCATTCGCGGTCGGCGAACTCCCCTCTTCCGCGGCGATTTTCGACCGTTTCGCCCAATTTTCGACTATTTCCATACTCACGAATGGATAATAATAATCTCTCCATAGAAATGGATTGTTCTCCCGCGTGAGAACAGGTGCGTATCGGGATAGATAATCGCGCGGTAACCTATTTATAAAGCGGCCCGGGATGGCCCGGACGTTATGCCCACTGGTCGTAGCCTTCCGGGTATCGGAGAGCGCGATCTTCGGAGGTCTTGCCTTGTCTGATACAGCCGGACGCAATGGCGCTGCCCTGAGCCTTCTGATCGTTGTCTCCCTCGTCCTCGGCGGGTTGTTCGCATCCATCCTCGCGCTGAGCCCTGCCGCTCGCGCGGCCGCCTGCGACCAGGTCGGCGGTGTCATCACCGGGGACTGGACGATCACGACGGCCCAGGTGTGCAGCGGGATTCTCTACTCCGTCGACGGAACGATCAACATCAACTCCGGAGGCAGCCTCACGCTGACCGATGGCGGCCTCAGCTTCTCGAAGGATCAACTTCACGCCGGTTACGCGTTGAACGTCAACGCGGGCGGCGAACTGGTCTTGGACCACTCGATTGTGACGACGCAAACGGACGCAATCTCGCCGTACGTCAAGTTGGCCTTGACCGTCTCCGGCGCGAACAGCCGATTCAAGATGATCGACGGGTCGTCGCTGAAGTTCCCCGGTTGGTTCAACGCGACCGGCGCGACGCTCAACATCTCGAGCTCGAAGATCACCGGCTTCACGGATTCCGAGATCGCAGGCCTTGGCATCGACACGGACGACAACAACGATGCGCCCACGATGTCTTGGGCTTCGACGTCGGCGAGCGTCTTCGCATCGCGGATCGAGCGCTTGTACGAGTACACGAGCGGTCCGAATGGGACCGGCAGCTCGGTCATCGGCCTGACCGCCGCGACCAGCCTCTATGCCTACGATACGTACATCGGTGTGGACTTCTCCGACGTCGTCGGGTGGCACAACACGCTCCGTGTCGACGGGACGTCGAACGCCTACCTGTACAACGTCACGATTGACCGGAGCCAAGACCCGGCGTCGATGTCGGACTTCCTCCCTGCGTACGTCCCCACGGCCGCCGGCGGGAGCATCTATCTGCTCCGTTGGGCGCATGTGACCGCGGTCGATTCCACGGCGTTCCCGGTGAGCGGGGCGACGATCGCGTCGACCCTGAGCCCGAGCGCAGCCGCGGCCCAGTACCCGGACAACGGGTTCGCGACCACGCCCACGACCCGGACGATCTGGTATCTCGGCAGAACGTCGAGCGGCAACAACGCGTGGGACCAGACGGATTCGAGTGGCACCGCCGCGATTCCGCTCTACACGGATCAGATCACGACCGCGAGCCTGCCGAACGCGGAGTCGTTCGGGAACTACGAAGAGGTCGCGACGTACTCGTCCAACACGCAGACCGGTGGCGCGTTCTTCCCGCCGTATCCGGCCATTGACGCGGCGGACAACAACGTCTGGATTACGGTGACGTTCCCCATCCAGGTACGGACGGGTCCCGATCTCGTGCTCCAAGCGGCGCCCGCCACGATGACCGTCGTCCAGAACCAGGCCTTCACCGTCTATGCCCTGATCTCAAACAGCGGGCAGACCGCCGCCACCAACGCTGCGGTCGCCGCGTTTCCGAACGGGAACCGCGGCAACGAAGTCGCACGCGCAACCGGGATCAATGTGGCGGCAGGAGGCCTCGTGAACCGGTCCATGAGCATCCCCGGGATGGCCCTCACGGGTCCCGCGACCCTCGAGCTGATCGTGGATCCAGACAACGTGATCAATGAAGGCGGTGTCGCCCAAGAGGCGAACAACTTCGCGAACATCACGTTGAACGTGATCCCCCCTCCTGAGGGATTCACCGCAATCCTCTCGCCGGAAAATGGTCAGTCGTTTGAACCCGGCAAGGCCCTCAGCGTGACCGGCTACGTCCGGGACACGGCGTCCAACAGCGGTCTCGAGGGCGTTCCGCTCACGGTCGAGCTGCGCTCCGGATCGACGCTCATCGCAACGAACTCGACGGTATCGGGAAGCCAAGGCTTCTTCATCGGGACGTTCACGGTCCCGAGCGGGACGCAGGACGGGACCTACACGGTCGTCGTCACGCCCGCCTCGAGCACCATCTCGTCCGACCAGCGGACAATCTCCGTGAAGACGCCCGGATCCATCCTGAACCAGATCGTGCCGATCCTCGGCATTCCCTTCTGGCTCCTGTTCATCATGATCGCGGCTGCGGTCGCGGTCGCGATTGGCGTGACCATGTACTGGAAGGTCTACGGCCTCGGCAAGATGGTCGAGTGCGGCGAGTGCGGCGCCTTCATCCCCGAGGACGCGACGTCGTGCCCGAAGTGCGGCGTCGAGTTCGAGAAGGACATGGCGAAGTGCTCGAACTGCCAGGCGTGGATCCCCGTCGACGTGAAGCAGTGCCCCGAGTGCGGCGTCGAGTTCGCCACGGGCGAGCTCGAGATGGCGGACTACCAGCAGAAGATGCGCCTGCAGTACGACGAGGTCGTCGGCCGGTTCAAGGAAGAGGCCTCTCGACAGCTGGGCCGCAGCCTCTCGGAGAGCGAGTTCCAGGAGTGGTGGCGCAAGCAGCCGACCTTCCTGACGTACGAGGACTGGCTCCGGGAGGAAGAGGAGATGCGCAAGATGGGCTCACGGCCGTGCCCCACCTGCGGGACGCTCAACTCCGTCACCGCGAGAGTCTGCCACAAGTGCGGCTCGCTCATGCGGGACCAGCGCCCGCCCACCGGTGGGGCCGGCGGCGGGGCCGTCGTCGCGGCCGCCCCGCGGAGACCCTCTCCTCCCGGACCCGGCACGTCGGAGGGGCAGGGGCCCCAGGGAGCGCCGTACGGCGCTCCCACGGGAACCCCGCCTGCGACCGCGACGATCGGACGCCGGCTGTTCCAGAGGTCCGGGGCGCCTCAGCCGGTCGTCCAGAAGCGTGTCATCAAGAAGCCTCTGAGCGAGGGCCAGGAAGGCTCCGAGGGCTCGGAAGGAAGCGAGAAGTCGGAAGAGGACCTCTGAGATCCCCTTCCTCCACCCCCTTTTCTTGAATTTTTCGGCTCCTCAAGGGCTCGGCGATGCCCTATCCTGTCCGACCACCGATGGCCTGCGAGAGCCCTCTAGCTGGGGGGGCGGAGCTTCGCGAGGACACTCTGATCTGGGTGCGCCGTCGATTCCTCTAGGACTCGGGATAGGTTGGACCGATTCGCCGCATGCTGGACGACCCGTGCCTCCTGTCCGAGATGAAAGACCGCAGAATCGAAGGACCCTCGGCAGCCGCTCGCGCTCGCCGTCTCGCGTCCCCGATTTTCCTGATGACCCTAGTCGCCGTCGAGTCCTGCCATCGGCCCTTCGGGCTGGGGTGCGACGAGGCTTCGGCTCCGTGCAGGGCCTGTACGGCGGGTGCTGAGACGAGCCTGCCCCGAGCTCCCTCGAGACGCGAGGGTGAGGGCGAGGCCTGCGTGTGCCCCGCGGGGCTACGCTCCTTCGACAGCTACCTCTCGCGACGGCCGCAGGTCATGCAGGGGCACCACGCCGGTCGACATCTAGGGTCGCTTCCGCACTCGGAGGGGCCGTGCATTCCGGCGGGCAATCGGGTCTCCCGTGCGATCCGTGCCCGACTCGCGGGCCTGGTGCAGGAAGCCGCAAGGTCCCACCTCGCCTTAATGGCCGGGCGGTCACGGCCCGGCGAGACCCTCGGTATGGGCTCCCGATCCGCGGGCTATCGCACCGTCCCGAGAGGACCGCTCCTGATCCCGTAACGACCCACCGGTTCGGCGGCTTCGCAGAGAACGGGCTCATCCGGGCGCGCTCCGTCGGATGCCGGCGGGAGTCCATTTCGCACAGGAGCAACACGCAGAGGCCCAGTTCCGCATCCCTCCGGTCGGTTTGGTCGGGCGCGGGGTGCCGGTCAACGTGTTGGGACTTGGAGGCGGCACCCCACCGGAGGCTTGCCCGTGGTCTTAGGAGTGAGCGTCCGATTGCTCGCTATCCTCGAGACGGGACCCGTTGTCCGCGCTGAGTTCCCAAGCCCAGGGGGGGAATTCTGGGCTCTGCTTCGCTGCGGACCCTAGTAGATGACCATGCCGATGAATGGGATCACCTGAGCGTACCAGGTGGACCGGCACGCCACGATGGCGTCATTGAGGTGGTTGATCGGATTGTAGCCGGCCCCAAGGCCGAGGCAGTTTCTCGGGTTCGGTCCGTTGCCCAGGAGCTGCTGGTACGTGTAGTTCGAGGGCCCCGCCATCCCCGAGATGAGGATGTTGATGAACATCGAGTCGGTACCCCAGTTTCGGCCCCAGTCCGAGTTGAACGGATGGTTCGTGGCGACGAGGACAACCGTGGGCGTGCCCCCGACCTCCTGGTTCGCCACGTTGATGTCGAAGACCTGGGCGTACTGGAAGTCGTTCACGTTCGTCGCGATGCCCGGGTAGGCGCCGATTCCGCCGGCGTTGGCGGGTTTGTTCGGGTCGACGGGTTTCACGATGTACTGCGAGAAGCCGCCCGCGGACTGCGAGCTGGTGTAGAACGCCACGGTCCATCCGTCGATGAAGATCGTCGTGTTCCCGTGGTTCGCCATCTTGAAGTGGAAGAGGGCCCCGCCGTTGTTATTCAGTTGAGCCCGGGTCACCCGGTACGGCTGGAACGTCGTGGTCGTGCTGTACGTCTGGCCCAGGTTGCTCACCCAGACCTCGCCCGTCCGGATCTGGACGTACCCGATGTACTGCCACAGCTCGCTCGGGATCCGACCGCCGCCTCCGCCGCCCCCGCCGCTCGTCTGCTCGACGACATGGAGCACGAGGCGGGTCGTCGTCTGGTGGCCCTTCAGGTCGGTCGCGTTCAGCAAGATGATCGACCCGTCCCAGGTGAGGGGCGGGTAGGGCGGGCTCATGCAGATGATGTTGCCGAGGGCGTAGATGTCGTCCCCGGGCACGCGGTCCGGCGCGACGCCGTCATCGTGCATCTTCTGAGGGGACGAACACGTCGGGTCGATCCCGTACCACATGGTGAGCGTGGCGAACACGGAGTTCCGGTTCATGTCGCCGTCCGGATCCGCGACCTTCACATAGAGGAAGAAACCGAGATTCGCTTGGATTGGGTCGATCGCGTCCGTGCCCTGCATGTCGTCCGTCCACTTGTCGACGAAGACCGGGGGCCGGGTGCCTGCGGGCGCGTTCAGCTGCCCTGTCCACACGATGAAGCTCTTCTGGATGTCGACGATCGTGATGGAGATGGTGTCCGACGACCGGAGGGCGTAGTTCTTGTACTCCCATCGCTCCCCGATGTCCCAGACGCTGTCCTTGCCGTCCAGGAGGCCGCTCGGAGTGCCGAGGAGCCCGTTGTAGGGATGGAGGATGACGACGTCCGTCTGCGGGGCGCCGAAACCCCTCTGCGAGACGACGTAAATGATCGTCGGGACGGGCTGGAGCGCCTCACCGCCCAGGTGGAGCAGGGTGATGTTCACGCCGACCTCCGTCGGGCCGATGTAGATCGGGAGCATTTCCGGCCGGACGTCCAGCCGGGTCTGCGCGGTGGGCGTCGGGATGTTCGAGACCCAGATGATGATCACGGAGAACAGCACGACCGTCATCGCGAGGATCAGGATCGTGCCGATGACTTCCGACACACCCGACTCGTCTTCGCGCAGGATCGTCTTCATGGACATGTGGCCTCCCGGTGGGCGGGAAGATGACCGCACACCCGAACCGACGATATATAAACTGTTCGTGGTAGTTACCATTCGATGATAGCGTGAGAATCACGAAGGGCACGCTCGGCCTGTGCCGGCCCGTGCGGGATCCGACTCCGACGGGGGAGCGGATCGGCCTCGGGACGCGGCCGGGGAGCCGTCCCGCGCCGGTTTGACGCATTTCTTGGGGCGGATCTGGGTATTTCTATGGTTCCATGTGAATAGAAATATTCTCTCCTGGAAAATCCGATGTTCTCCCGCATGAGAACACATCCGTATCGGCGCGGATAATCGGCCGGTAACATTCTTATGGAGCGGCTCGGGATGGGAGCGCTACAATCCCACCGGTCCCGCCCTCCGGACGTGCGCGCAGGACTCGACCCTGGGAGGTCATCGGATGCAGAACCGAGCCGGACGCGACGCGAGGGCGTTCAGCCTCTTGATCGTCGGGACCCTCGTGTTGGGCGGGTTCTTTGCGGCCATCCTCGCGATGAGCCCACCGTCCCAGGCGGGCACGTGCGACCAGGTCGGCGGTGTCATCACGGGCGATTGGACGATCACCAACGCGCAGGTGTGCAGCGGAATCCTGTACACGGTCGATGGGACGATTAACATCAACTCGGGCGGGAGCCTGACGCTGATCGACGGCGGCCTGAGTTTCGCGAAGGATGAGTCCCACACCGGCTACTCACTCAACGTGAACGCGGGCGGCGCGCTCGTGCTGGACAACTCGACGGTCACGACGCAGACGGACGCGATCTCTCCCTATCTCAAGCTCGCCTTCACGGTGGCGGGGGCCAACAGCCAGTTCACGATGAGGCACGGAGCGAGCCTCAAGTTCCCCGGTTGGTTCAACGCGACGAGCGCGTCCCTGAACCTCACCGATTCGAAAGTCACGGGCTTCACGGATTCCGAGATTTCCGACCTCGGACTCGACACGGATGACAACAACGATGCCCCCCTGATCGCGTGGTCCGCGACGTCCGCGAGCGTCTACCGGTCGACGATCGAGCGGATCTACGAGCATGCGTCAGGGAACTCGAGTAACATCGACCTGACCGCGTCGAGCAGCCTGTATGCCTACGACTCCTACCTCGGCGTGGATTACGCGTCGAACACGTTGACGCCCGGGCGTCACAACGAGCTCCGGGTCGACGGCAGCTCGAACGCCTACCTCTACAACGTGACGATCGACCGCACCCAGGACCCGGCGTCCCTAGCGGACTGGGAACCGGCCTTCCGCCCGACCGCCGCCGGCGGCAGCGTGAACCTCTTGCGCTGGGCTCACGACACGGTCGTGGATTCGAGCGGCATCCCGATTGCCGGCTCCACGATCTGGTCCACCCTGAGCCCGAGCAGCACGACGGCGCAGTACCCCGACAACGGTCTCA
>VBMM01000238.1 GCA_005878415.1 Methanobacteriota archaeon | reverse complement strand
ACGCCCTCCGCCGCGCCGACGACGAGGACGGCGGCATCGGCCTGGGACGTGCCCGTGATCATGTTCTTGACGAAGTCTCGGTGGCCCGGCGCGTCGATGATCGTGAAGTAGTACTTGTCCGTGTCAAAGCGCTTGTGCGCGACGTCGATCGTGAGGCCGCGCTCCCGCTCTTCCTTGACCTGGTCCATGACGAACGCGAACTCGAAGGTCGCCTTGCCCATCTGCTCGGCGAGCTTCTTCAGGTTCTCGAGTTCGTGGGGGTCGATGTTTCCCGTGTCGTACAGGATCCGGCCGACCGTCGTCGACTTCCCGTGGTCGACGTGGCCGATGAACACGAGGTTCAGGTGAGGCTTCGCAGGCATGCTTTTGGCTCCGTAGGACGCGCCTAATCATCCTGTCGTATTTATGCATTTCCTCACGCGCGCGATTCCTATCCTGTCATTTTCTCCATGCGAACGGCGCCCGAGTGTGGGACGGCTCAATCCGCGCCGAAGCGCAGGCCGGCGGACTCGATCACGTCTTCGTGGGAACGCGCAATCTCGGCTTTCGTCGTGCGCCGGAGGTCCACGAACACGAGCTCCTTCCACGCCGCGGCGCGCGGGGCGTCCGAGGCTGCAAGCTCGCCGCGGAACAGGAATTCGAGGTCCCAGTGGTGCGGGCTCCCGGGGAAGCGCTTCGGCGTGTAGGCTTCCGAGACGACCTGAGGCGCCGAGAGTTCGATGTCTGGGAGATCGAGCTGTTCCCGCGCGATCCGTCGCGCGGCGTCCTGGGGTGATTCGAGATAGATGAGGTGGGACGAAGGGAGCATCCAGCCGCGGGAGTGCACCTCGACCCGCTTCGGATCGAGGGCCCCGATGTGGTCCCACGGCGCCTCCGGGTTCATGTGGCCCATGAGGATCCGCGACGGCTGTCCGGCTTGCGTGAGGATGAGGAAGGCGGACAGGCAGACGCCGCCGTCCGGAATCTCCGTGAGGCTGAAGGCGGCGGTGTCCCGAGATTTGCTGAATCGGCTGAAACGTCGGTCCGTGGTCATGGGGCTCGAAGGAGTCGATTGCCTCGGGAGATTTCAGGCTTGCGCATGGGCCCGGACGTCGTGCCCGGCCTCACGCGGCGTAGTACGCTTCGTCGTACGGTTCCGGCGGCAGTCCCTTCCGCGTGCGGATCGCGCGGACGACTTCGCCCAGAAGGTTCCCGGGCACGGCCTCGAAGCCGCTGTTCTCCGTCGACCACAGGGCGCGTCCCTGCGTCGCAGACCGGATGGCGGATGCGAACCCGAACATCTCCGCGACCGGGGCCTTCGCGTGGATGACCGTGATCTCCCCTTCCTGGCTGATGTCCTCGATCACCCCGCGCCGGCTCTGGATGTCGCCGATCGCGGCGCCCATGAAGTCCTGCGGGACGTTGATGAAGACCTTCTGGACCGGCTCGAGGAGGATGCGCCCGGCCTGGACCATCGCGCCGTAGATCGAGGATCGGGCGGCGGGGATGACCTGCGCGGGCCCGCGATGGACGGAGTCCTCGTGGAGCTTCGCGTCGACGAGGCTCACCTTCAGCGCCATCCCTTTCTCCGCGGCGAGCGGACCGCGGTTCATCGCCTCCGTGAAGGCTTCCTTGATCAGCTCCATCGTCTCGTGGAGGTACTGGATCCCTTTCGTCGCGTCCAGCAGCATGTTCGTGTCTTGGATCCAGACGACGTTCTTCGCCTCGTTCCGGTCCATCCCGAGTTCCTCGAGCTTCTTCGCGAGGACCTTCGAATCCTTGATGCGCTGGCCGGACGCGATCTCCCCGGCGCGGATCGCGGCGACGACCTTCGCCTCGAGCGGCTCGACCTCCATGTAGAAACGGTTGTGCTTGTTCGGCGACTTGCCTTCGAACGGCCCGCCCTTGCCGCCGACGCCCTCCCGGTACACGACGATCGGAGTGCTCGTCGTGACGGGGATCTTGTAGTCGTTCTGGACGCGGTAGATCGTGATCTCGAGGTGGAGTTCGCCCATGCCCGAGATCAGGTGCTCCCCGGTCTCCTGGTTGATCTCCACCTGGATGCTCGGGTCCGCCTTCGCGAGGAGGCGCAGGGCCTCGACGAGCTTCGGCAGGTCCGACGTCGACTTCGCCTCGACGGCGATCGTGACGACCGGGTCGGAGTAGTGGACGATCTTCTCGAAGGGCTGCATCTCCTTGTCGTCGCTAACGGTCGAGCCCGCCACGGCGTCTCGCAGCCCAACCACCGCGACGACGTTCCCGGCGTCGATCTCGTCGACCGGGATGCGGTCCGGGCCGACGATCATCGCGACGGTCTGCGCGCGCTGGGGCTTCGGCATGCCGCTGACCCACAGCTCTTGGCCCCGGCGAATCTTGCCCGAATAGAGGCGGCCGGCGGCCACTTCGCCCGCCTGGGGATCGACGATGATTTTCGTCACCATGAACCCGACCGGGCCGTTCTCGTCGACGGTCATCATCGCCTTGCCGACGGGCGACTGCGGATCTCCTTTCCAGATGATCGGGATCC
>VBMM01000237.1 GCA_005878415.1 Methanobacteriota archaeon | reverse complement strand
GCTCATCGCCGGCGACGCCGCGAGGAACGAGTCCGGACTCCGTCTCATGGACGATCGCTACAACATCGATCCGAAGCAACATCGCCAGTCGATCAAGAAGCTCGCCGCCCTCCACTTCGACCACGCGATCTTCGGGCACGGCGAGCCGATCAAGGGCGATGCGAGTGCGAAGTTCGCGGAGCTGGCGAAGCGGCTCTAGCCGCGGCCGCAAACGCCGAATCGCCGGACGGCCGCAAGGTCCACCACGGGTCCGTTCATGGGGGGCGGACGCGGAGATGTCAACGCCTGACAATCACGGGCGTACCTTTATCCCGGGCTGTGTTTCATATGCGCATCTGAAACCCTCTGACGGTCGGAGGTCTCCCCCGTTGTCGACTCGATCGCGCACTCGTTCCTTCTTCCAACGAATGGGAGCGCTCGTGGCGGTCCTCGGCCTCGTCGGTTCGTTCATCTCCGGCGTCGCGGCAAGTCCTGCGACGGAGAGCCCCGCCGTGGTCTCGGGCTTCCGCCTCAGCACCGAGTTCAGTCCGAACGATCCCGTTTACCGTACCGGCGTCCAGTGGGGCCTCCCGCAGATCGGGGCTCCCCAGGCCTGGGACGTCACCCTCGGATCCCGCAACGTCATCGTGGCCGTCGTCGACACGGGGGTCGTGTGGACGCATCCGGATCTGCGGCCCAACATGTGGACGAACACGGCCGACCTGACCCACGGGTACGACTTCGTCGACGGGGACACGAACCCGACGGAGACCGACCCGTCGGGCGTCTACCACGGGACCGGCGTGTCGGGCGTAATCGCCGCCGTGACGGACAACGGGCAGTGGATCG
The DNA here is from genome assembly GCA_005878415.1 of Methanobacteriota archaeon. Taxonomy (GTDB): domain Archaea; phylum Thermoplasmatota; class Thermoplasmata; order RBG-16-68-12; family RBG-16-68-12; genus RBG-16-68-12. Next base: position 1,550 of record VBMM01000237.1, on the reverse strand, counting down.
CCGGCACGGCCCAGGTCAGCCTGATGGCGCTGCGAGCCCTCGGTCCCAACGGTCAAGGTTCCTCCTTCAACACCTCCGAGGCAATCCGCTGGGCCGCGGATCACGGGGCCAAGATCATCAACCTCTCCCTCGGCACGAACGAGACGTTCGGCGGCCCGACGGACATCGAGCTCGCGATCAACTACGCGTGGTCCAAGGGCGCCCTGATCGTCGCCGCGGCGGGCAACGCCGGGTCGGGGACCCTCGACTACCCCGCGCGGCTGCCCAACGTCGTATCGGTTGCGGCGATCGACCGTTCGGGGACGCGCGCGTACTTCTCCAACTACGGCCCAGGCCTCGATTTCGCCGCCCCCGGCGATGAGATTTGGACCCTCAACGGCAACAACGATGTCCATTCCCTCCGGGGGACCTCGTTCTCGGCGCCGTTCGTGAGCGCCGCCGCGGCGTTCCTCCTGTCGGTCGACCGGAACCTGACGAACGTCGATCTGTGGAACATCCTGAACAGCACGGCGGTCCAGCCGAGCGGCTCCGGCTACAACACGAACTACGGCTGGGGCGTCGTGAACGTCTGGAACGCGATCAACGCGCTGAGGCAGCCGTTCATCTCCCTCACCTCCTACCCGGCGTCGGTATCGACCAGCTCGACGTTCGGGATCTCGTGGCGGATCCTCGGACCCGCAGGGATGAGCGTATCCGACACTCACGTCGTCTGGGGCACATCACCGAGCGCCCTCGGGAACACGACGACGGTTCAGTCGGGACAGACGCAGCAGTCGTATGCGGCGGCCGGGCTCTCCATGCCTTCCGGCGCGGGTGCGCTGTACTTCCGGGTCGTCGCGACCGTCAACGGGACGACGTATACGTCGCAGTGTGCGGGGCCCGGAGGGACGTGCGTCGTGAGCGCCTCGAGCCTCCCCGACTTCCTGTTCGTCTTGTATCAGCTCCTCGCGTCGAATCTCCTGTACCTGGCGCTGTTCATCCTCGCGCTCGCGGCGGTCGTCGCGTTCATCCCGCAGCGCCGGGCCGCGAGGGCGCGCCGCGCGGCGTACCCGCCCCGGACGATGTATCCGCCCAGCTACTACGTCCATGCGGTCCCTCCGACCCAACCGCCGCCCGCTCCGCCCCCGGCCCCTCCTCCCGGGCAACCTCGCCCGGCGAGCGGCCCGCCCCCGGTCGAGTTCGTGCGGCCGGCCAGTCCGCCGATCACCCCGGCCCCCGCGCCGCCGACGTTCACGGCCGGGACCAAGAAGCGCTGCCCGAACTGCGGGACCTCCGTGAACGCGGACAACCTGTTCTGCTTCTTCTGCGGGCATCCGTTCCGCTGAGGCGTCGAGAGCCCTGAGGCTTCTTTGACCGACGTGGATCGGTTCATACCTCTAAGTAGAGGTATATCGGCATTCCCCGGAGGGAACATCCGCCGGCCTCGTTTCCGTCAGGCCCCGTCGTGCTTGTAGAACTCGTAGGCGGACATCGGCTTCCCGTAGTCCACCCGCCACGCCCGGTCCGGCGGCGCCTTCCCGAGGGCCCGGGCCATCTCCCGCACATGGATC
>VBMM01000068.1 GCA_005878415.1 Methanobacteriota archaeon | reverse complement strand
CACGTAGGCCAGAGCCAGCACCCCGGCCGTGACGTGCGTCCCGTGGACCCCGGTCTGCGCGTAGAATGTCGCGCCGTACAGTGGGTTGACCCCATACGGAGCGCTCTTGAACGTAAGCCCCTCTTGGAAGTACAGCTTCTGGTATTCGTACGCCTGGATGCTGACGAAGGCGATTCCCAGGATCAGCGTCGCGAGGAGGAAGAGCCGGAGGCGCTTCTGATCGCCCTTCTCGGCCGCCGCGAACGCCTCGACCATCGTCACGCTGCTGCAGATCAGGATGAACGTGTTGAGGCCGGTGAGCGGCACGTTCAAGATTTGGTTCGGGGCCCCCCAGGGACCCTGGAAGTCCGCGCCCGCCGTGGTCGTCCGCAGGCGCAAGGTCCAGGATGCGCCGATGATCGCGGAGAAGAACATGATTTCCGTGACCAGGAGCAGCCAGGTCCCGAGTTTCCGCGCGCTGACGCGCGGGAACGCCGACTCAATGGCCGTCCCGACGCCGTAGAACGGGCTCGAGGGGCGGCGCATGTCGTCGTGGACCCATCCGCCCGTGCCGGCGACGAACACCACGAAGCCGACGAGGAGGATCGGGATGCTCGGGGTCACAATCCCGACGTAACCGACAGCCATGCCGACCGCGACGATCACGGGCCACCGACTGCCGTGATGCTCCTCCTCTGCATGGCCCGCCGGCCCCGAGTGCGCCATGGACCTCGGTCCGGCGCGTGCATCGTGCGAGGCGCTTTAACATCTTCGCTTTTCGCGCACACCATCGGCGCTAGTTCGGACGGAATACCCATGGGTCGTGGGCCAGCGACAAGAAGAGGTCCCGAGACTTCGACCACTCGATCAACCAGTTGGGCACGGGGATCCGCGGCCCATCGGGGCGAAGTCGCATGACACGTTCGTGCCTCGGGGGCCGGATAAATCCATCGCCATTCGTTCTGATTCCAATTCTTAAGAGGTAGAACGGCGACGGAAAGATTCGTGATAATCACGAGGCCGTCGCGGTCGAGAGGATCTGACGTCGGTCGTGACCCGAGAAGTTGCCAACGACGAAACAGCTTATACTCGCCCTCCGAATGCGGAGGGGCCTGGTCCTCCGATGCCGAGCGTCCGTCGCATGAAAACGAAGCTGGCCCTCCTGGGGGAGGGCGGGGTCGGGAAGACCTCCCTCATTCGCCGATTCGTCCTCAACGAATACCAGGAGACGTACATGCACACGGTCGGGACCCGGGTCAGCAAGATCGAACTCGCCGTGCCGTACGGTGCGGACGTCGAGGTCCAGATGGACCTGTCGATCTTCGACATCATGGGCCAGCGAGGATTCAAGGATCTGGTCCGGGAGACGTACTACCACGGCTCTCAGGCGCTCATGGCGGTTTGCGACATCTCGCGCGAGGACAGCCTGTACGCGCTCAACGAGTGGATCCCCTCCGCCCTCGAGATCGCGGGAGACGTGCCGGTGTACCTCCTCGTGAACAAGAAGGACCTCGCGGACCGACGGGCCTTCTCCGACGAAGACGTGCAGCGGCTCGCCGAGGCGTTCGACGCCCCGTATGCGTTCACGTCCGCGCGGACCGGGGAGTCCGTCGAGGACGCGTTCAACGCGCTCGCGATCGAGATGGTCGATCGAGCGTTCCAGACCGAGCAGGCGCGGGCCGTGGATCGCGGGCTTCGGGAGAAGATCCTCGAACTGCTCTCGAAGCGAGGCGCTCTGGGGCTCAAGAAGAACCAGTTCTTCGAGATCCTCCGGGGGGTAAGCTTCGACGAGCTCCAGGCGGAACTGAAGCGGCTCGAAGCCGAGGGTCTGCTGACGCTGTTGTGGGCCGGGCCGGCCGATTTCACCGCGGTCATCACGCCTCGGGGCACGCAGGCGGGCCAGGCGCGGTCGGGCTCGTTCGACGAGTGAGTGCCTCCGCGGAGGGGAGCCGATGAAGAAAGTCCAACTCGAGCGCATCCTGCAATCCCTCGCTCCGGTGCCGCAGCCGAAACCGGAGAGAGAGCCGTATGCGACACCTGCGACCATCGCCGCCGAGGTCGTCTACGGCGCCTACGGCCGCGGGGATATCGAGGGGTGCGCCGTCCTCGACCTCGGATGCGGGAATGGCGGGCTTGGGATCGGGGCGAAGCTGCTCGGCGCCGCGCGCGTCGTCGGCGTGGACTCGGACCCGGCGGCGATTCGGGTGGCGGAGCAGAACGCCGCGACGGTCCGCGTCGAAGCCGAGTGGCGGCTCGACGACGTCGCCGACGTCCGCGAAGCGTTCGACACCGTCCTGATGAACCCGCCGTTCGGGGCACAGATCCGGCACGGACCCGCCGAGGCGTTTGTCCGACAATACCTCGAAACCGCGGGCGCGACGATCACGGATCGCTTCCCGTACTCGTTCCCGATCCCGCACACCTTCGAGTTCCACCGCGACGAGGCGCGGCGCATCGACGTCGTGCTGTTCCGGGTCGAGGTAGCGAAGGGATAAATACGCCGGCTCGTCTTTCGTGCGAACCCAAGGGTCGAGCGGATTCCGATGGAACGCAAGATGGTCCTGCCGGGTGACGAGATCGCCGTCGCCGAGGAGTTTGAACCGGGCGAGGGGACGTACGAAGCGAAAGGCCTTGTATTCGCGGCGACACCGGGCGTCCTCGAACTCGATCCGGCGAACCGAGTCGCCCGCGTCCGAGCCTTCAACCCTCCCGCGGAGCTCCGCGTCGGGGACATCGTCTACGGGGTCGTCGACGACATCCGGGGGATGATGGCGACCGCGACGATCCAAGCGATCCACGGTCGCGCGCGTCAGATTAGCGGCGAGTCCGGGGGGACGATTCACATATCGAACGTCTCCGAGGAGTACACGGAGGACATCCACGACATGTATCGGCTTGGCGACATCATCCGGGCGAAGGTCATCCAGGTGAAGCCCTCGCTCCAGCTCACGACGGCAGAACCGACGCTGGGGGTCGTCAAAGCCCTCTGCTCCGTGTGCCGCGGGCCTCTGGAAATGCGCGGGCGCGAGCTCTACTGCCCTCGCGACGAGCGATCGGAACGGCGCAAGTTGGCGGCGGACTACGCGGACCTCAAATTGTCCGTCCCCGCGACGGAGCTCGGGGGCGGCCGGGTCGCGGAGCGCGTGCGCGGAGGCGAACGCCGGGAGGGTCGAGAGCGTGGCGGCCGGGATCGGGGCGGTCCCGGCGGAGGCCGGGATCGGGATCGGGACCGGGGTGGCCGAGGGCGCGACGGACGGAGCCGGGAACGCGGTGGACGGGACCGCGATCGCGATCGACGTCGTTAGTCCGCGCGGAAAATTTCGTGGGCATTCCGTGTTGAGAATTAGCACCAAGAATCGAAGGCAAAGGGATATGAACCTACCCTGTGATAGCAGCGCATAGAGGTTGTGAATGGCTCCGTCGAACGATGATGTAATGCGGGAATTGCAGCGCCTTCGCGGCGAAATTCAGCAGCTGCGCGAAGTGGTCAGCGCTCTCTTCAACGCAGTCTTCGAGGAGACGGACGAGGACTGGGACACGGTCCCCGAGAAGGACGAGTTCAACCTCTACAACTGACCGCCGGAGCGCCCGGCAACGGCTGCGTTTGAGATGCACGGCGGCGTTCCCCGCCGCCGGATGGCGGGTACCGAGGGGTTCCGCAAAAGACCATAAAGCGCCCGCCCCTTTGCCAAACCCGTGAGGCGACCGGACCGCTATCGGCGACAGACCGTCCTCCCGGAGATCGGCCCCGACGGCCAGCGATCGATCTCCGAGTCCACGGCCGTCGTCGTCGGCCTCGGCGCGCTCGGGAGCATCTCGGCGGACGTCCTGGCCCGGGCCGGTGTCGGCCGGCTTCGGCTCGTCGACCGGGACGTTGTCGAGCTCGTGAACTTGCAACGGCAGTCCCTGTATTCGGAAGAGGACCTCGAACGGCCAAAAGCGGAGGCGGCAGCGGATCGGCTCCGGAAGGTGAATTCGGACATCGAGGTGGAGCCGCTTGCGAAGGACGTACACGCGGGGACGGTCCACGACATCTTGCGAGGGGTCGACATCATCCTGGACGGCACCGATAACCTCGAGACCCGCTTCCTCCTCAACGAATCGGCGATCGACGCGCACCTGCCGTTCGTCTACGCGGGCGCGATCTCGACGTACGGGATGCTCCTCGCCATCCGGTCGCCGGACACGGCGTGCTTCCGGTGTTTCAACCCGAAACCCTTGCCCCCCGGCAGCCTGCCGACCTGCGAGACCGCGGGCATCTTCAATGCGGTGTCCGCCCAGATCGGCGCAATCCAAGCGGGCGAGGCTCTGCGCCTCCTTGTCGGGAACGCCCCATCCGGCGATTTGCTCGTCATTGACGGTTGGCGCCCTGGGATCGAGCGGATCCGCATCGCACGGAGTGCGGACTGTCCCGCCTGCGTGGGCGGACAGCGCGATTATGTCGGGGCGAGGCGCACGCAGGTCCTCGCATCCCTCTGCGGGAGCGATACGATCTCCCTCGACCCGGTCCATCGGGGCACGATCGACCTTGACGGCCTCGCGAGCCGACTCCGCGGACTCGGCACGGCGCGTCGTGCGGGCGATGTCCTCGTGGCCGATGTGGAAGGGCGTCGCCTCACCGTCTTTCCGGACGGGCGCGCGTTGATTCGCGGCGTGAAGGACGAGTCGGAGGCCCGCAGCGTGTACGCGAAGTACGTGGGGATTTGACGTGGTCCGCGCGGGCGTCCTCCTCCTCAGCGGTGGATTCGACAGCCCCGTCGCCGGCCACCTCATGGCCCGTCAAGGGCTCGGCCTCGTGGCCGCGCACTTTTCCCTCGAGCCGATCACGGACGACGCGGCCGAGGTGAAAACGCGGGCCCTTTGTGGGATCATCGGTGTTCCCACATTGTACGTCGTGCGGGTCGGAGAGGCGTTCGCCGACGTCGCCCACGCGGCGAACCGGCGCTTCTATTTCATCCTGACGAAGAGGATCATGGTCCGCCTCGCCGACGCCATCGCAGATCGAGAGGGGGCGGAGGTCCTCGTGACGGGAGAGAACCTCGGTCAGGTTTCGAGCCAGACGCTCGCGAGCCTCCGGGCGATCGACGCGGTCGCGAGACGTCCGATCATCCGGCCGCTGATTGGATTCGACAAGCAGGAGATCGTGGACCGCGCGAAGGCGATTGGCACGTACGAAGTCTCGAAGGGCCCGGAAATCTGTGACCTCCTGGGGCCGCCGCGTCCCGCGACGCACGCCCGCCTCGACCAGATCCTGGAAGAGGAGGCGAAACTCCCCGTGGATCGGCTGGTGGCGGAGTGCCTCGAAGAGGTCCAGCCGGAAAGGTTCAAAGCGGACCGTGCCCCTGGGTCGCTCTCGGCCCGTGCGGAGACGGCGCGATGACCTACTACCTACTCAAACCGTGTCGCACCGCCACGGCGTTCATCTCGACCCTCAAGAAGCCGGCGCGCGTGGACCTTCCTGGGGCCGCGGAACGGCTGCGGGGGGCGGGCTGGCGTGTCAGCGACGTCAAGGTGATGCTCATCCTCGAAGGCGAGCCTGAGTTGACCCTGTACGAGAGCGGAAAGATCCTCGTCAAGACGGACGACGAGCGCCGTGCGCGCGAGGCGATCGACCACGTGTACGAGGCGCTCGGGATGGCCGCGCCGATGGCCGCGGCGTGAGCTCTTCGTTATCGACGTCGATAGGCAGCGAGAACCTATATAGCCCGCCCGGAGAATCATGCTCCCGGAGGACCGTAGTGACGCCGCGCCGCGCATTCGCCTTGGCGGTTGCGGCACTGCTCGCCATCATCGCGGTCGCATCGCTCGGCACGTACGCCAGCGGCACCATCAAGATCGCGGTGAGTGCGACGCCGCTCAACTGGCAACACCTGAACGTCGTCTTCTCGGACATCCAGGTCCATCGGGCGAATGCGGGGAACGCGAGCGGTTGGACTTCCGTGCCCTTGTCGACGACGCAGATCGACTTCGTCGGCCTTGGAAATGTGACGCAACTCCTGTCCCTCGACCGCGCGCCGCCCGGGAAGTACACGCAGCTCCGGATCGCCATCAACTCCGTCGAAGGCGTCCTTCCGAACGGGACGCATGTCACCGTGACCGTGCCCGATGGCGAGTTGATGACGGTGACCCCGTTCGATCTCGCCGGCGGCGGCTCTGTCACGATCACGCTGAATTTCGACTTGGCGAGCTCGATCCATGGCGCCGGCGACAAATGGATCTTCCGTCCGGTTCTCGGGTCGGTCCAGATTGATTGAGCGTCGTTGGCTCTGACGACGTTCGACGGATGAGTCACTCACCAAAGCGCCGTTGCCGCATCTGGTACGACCGCAGGGCGCGGAGGAAGTCGATCTTCCGGAAGCCTGGCCAATACACGTCGACGAAATACAGTTCGGCGTAGGCGAGCTGCCACAGGAGGAAGTTCGAGATCCGCTCCTCTCCGCTCGTCCGGAGCACGAGGTCCGGATCCGGCAGGTCGGCCGTGTAGAGTCGCTTCGAGAAGAACTTCTCGTCGATGTCGTCCGGGCGGACGGTGCCCGCCTGGGCGTCGCGGACGACGTCGCGAATCGCCTGGAGGATCTCCTCCCGGCCGCCGTATGCAACGGCGACGTTGAATCGGTACTCCTCGTATCCTTTTGTCCGGCCTTCCGCATATTCGATCGACTCGATGACCTCGGTCGGCAGGAGACTCCGGTCGCCAAACACGTGGATGCGGATCTTGTGTTTGTGAACGCGCTCATCGTCGCCGACCTTCCGGAAGTTTTCGGCGAAGAGGTGCATGAGGTGCTGGACCTCCGTGCTCGGGCGCGCCAAATTCTCCGTCGAGAAGGCGTAGACGGTCAGGATGCGCACGCCGACCTCGAGGCACCACTCGAGGACTTCCTCGAGCTTGTCTCGGCCTTTCACGTGGCCGTCGAGGACGTTGCCGAGGCCGATCTCCCGCGCGAAGCGCCGGTTGCCGTCCATGATGATCGCGACGTGATGGGGGATCGCGGCTTGCTTGACCTGATGCATCAGCCGTCGTTCGTACGCCTGGTACGCCGCATCGCTGATGATCTTCGAGATGTCCGTCGGCATCGACGGACGCGCACGATTGGGGGCGACCTATTTAGGCGTTCCCGGGTCGACTGATTGACTTGGCACGAGCCGGTGCCCTTCCGTCGAGCCGCGGACGCCCTCATCCTCGGTCCCGCGATTCGGCCAAAAACCTTTAAGTATCGTGGCCAATTGGTGACACCGTCCCTTTCATCCCTTCAGCGTGATTTTGTGGCCTTATCGATGAAATTGAGTGAGTACCAGGACCTCTACGGGAAACTTGCGACCGCGGAGGACATCGACTTCCTCGCCGAGAACTTCGGTTACGACAAGGAACTCCTCCTAGTCATCTACACACAACGGATCGTCCGGGACACAACCAAGAAATTCTATCGGGTGAAGGCACAGGCCCGGCGGCTCGCGTTCATGTGGCAGAACGGCACGAGCCTCGTGGAGATCGCCCATCGGTTCGAATTCCCCGCCATCCTGACCTCACTGATGGTGCTCGAGCAGCGCAAGGTGTCTCGCAAGCAGTTCTGGAAAATGATCAACGATCTCGACTCGGTTCGCGACCGTCGCCTCCGCAAGGAACTCGAGGAGGTGGCCCGCGCGGACATCGTCTACTCCCCTGAAGGAAGTGCGCGGCAATATGCGAGAGGTCGGTGGGGGGAGGCGAAGTTGCAGACGTGGCTCGATTCGCGGGACCTGCAGTACGAAACGGAAAAGGAGCTCCGCGCGAAGTACGACAAGACGCCGGACATCCTCCTGCACAAGCCGATCGAAATGAACGGATCCCGCAAGTACTGGATCGAGTCGAAAGCGACGTTTGGCGATCCGTACGAGATCCGGAGGCACATCAAGAAACAGCTCCTGCCGTACAGCGATTTGTTCGGCGACGGGGCCGTCGTGTACTGGTTCGGTCACGTGGACGACCAGACGTACGCCTTACCGGAAGGCGTCGACATCGTGCGGCCGACGTTCTTTGAGACGCCGCCAATCCCGTACCCGTACGTGCCGGTGAGCGAGACCCGGCTCGAGGACGCAGGGCTCGAGTCGGATGCGGCGGGTCTTCCGGAGTGAGACCCGCAAACGTTTAAGCCAAAGGCCCCCATCGTTGCGAAAGTGCCGGAAGAAGAGGTCGTCCGCGTCCGCATGCCGCGGGCGAAAGAGGGCGAGATCATGGGGGTCGCAGACCAGCTCCTGGGCGCCTCCCGGATCCGGGTCACGTGCCAGGACGGCAAGAGCCGGCTGGGCCGGATCCCGGGCAAGCTCAAGAAGCGGATGTGGATCCGCGAGGGGGACTTGCTCGTCGTGAAGGTGTGGCAGTTCCAGGACGAGAAGTGCGACATCAAGCACCGGTACACGAAGACCGAGGCCAGCTACATGAGCCGCCGTGGCCTCATCCCCAAGTCGATCAACATCTTCTGAAGTCCAAAAAGCTCTTAGTCGGGCGGACCGTTCGTTTTGACGACGATGATCGACGACCGGCGGATGCGGGCCCTCGAGAGCCAAGTAGACGCACTCCGGACGAAGGAGAAGGACTCGGATACGCGGAAGACGTACGAGCAGGTGTTCGACCGCGCGGCCCTCCTGACGATCGCGTCGCTCATCGGTGACGGCGTGATTGCGACGCTGGACTATCCCGTCAGCACGGGGAAGGAGGCGAGCGTGTTCCACGCCACCGACGCCGCGGGGCGAGCGAAGGCGGTCAAGATCTACCGCATCGCCAACGCGACGTTCCGGAACATCGCCGTATACATCGAGGGCGACCCCCGCTTCAAGAAAGTGAAGAAGGCGATACGGCCGACCATCTTCGCCTGGGCCCAGAAGGAGTACAAGAACCTCGTGCGGATGGACGACGCCGGCACACGGGTGCCGAGACCTGAGCGGGTCCTGGACAACGTCCTCGTGATGGAGTACATCGGGGACGAGGCCCAGCCCGCCCCCACGCTGCGAGAGGTCGCGCTCGACGATCCGGCGGCGACGTATGCGGACGTGGTCGCGAACTTGCAGGCGATTCGGAAGTCCAAGCTCGTACACGCGGACCTCAGCGAGTACAACCTGCTCTACTGGGAGGGACGCATCGTCGTCATCGACGTCGGGCAATCCGTGCCGCTCGATCATCCGAGGGCGGAGGACTGGTTTAAGCGGGACGTCTCGAACATCGCCCGATTCTTCCATCGGCGAGGGGTTCGTGTGACGCCCGCCGAGCTCGAGAAGGCGATCGTCGAGGGTTGACATGCTCTACGCGCGCATTTCCTCGGAGCGGATCGGGGTCCTGATCGGGGCGGACGGTGTGACGAAGGAGCGGCTCCAAGAGGCGACGGGGACGCGGATTGCCGTCGACTCGTCGACGGGCGAGGTGACCATCGACGAATCGTCCGCGACGGATCCCGTGCTCGCGTTGAAGGCACGTGATATCGTCCATGCCATGGCCCGCGGGTTCTCCGAGGACCGCGCTTTCCGACTCCTCGACGAAGACGCGTACCTCGAGGTCCTCGACATCAAGGACTTCGCCCACTCGAGGAACCGAGTCGGGCAGATTCGCGCACGCTTGATCGGGACGCGCGGCAAGACCCGCCGCCTGATCGAGGAACTCACGGGCGTCGACGTGAGCGTCTTCGGGCACACGGTCTCCCTAATCGGCGGACCCTTTGAAATGGCGATCGCCCGCGAGGCCGCCGTCATGCTCCTCCGCGGGAGCGAACACAAGACGGTCTACCGGTTCCTCGAACGGAAGCGGGCGGACATTAAGGTCTACCAGATGGGGTTCTAGGGGAGGCCCGGCAGAGCCTTTTAGGGCCACCGCCCCATCCTCGTAGGCATGGGCAAAGAGGACGCGGCGGCCCTCCGGGAGGGGTACCGAGTCGCGCTCCGGGAGGCGTTGACGAGCCTCGATCCGGTCGCGCTCGTGCGGCTCCGGGGCGAAATCCAGATCGTCTCCCGCTGGCTCGAGGTCGAGCGGCACGAGGGCCTTCGCCGCACCGCCGCGTCCGCCCTCGACGCGGTGACCGAGTTCTACCGCTTCGGCCTCGAAATCGGTGGATTTTCGGCCTCGAGGAGAGCCGCGGAATCGGCGAGCTTCTACGACCTCGCATCGGTCGGCATCCTCGCGACCGAGAACGTCCTGACCGCGGAGAAGAGGAGCCTCATGAGGTTCTTGATGAGCGGGCTCTCGGAAGGGCTCATGTTCCTCGGAAGCCGGCAGTATGTCGCGGGCGGCGAGGCCGTCCTGCAGGCCGCGTACCGGACGCACTCGCTGGCGGTGCACGATGCCCTGTGGTCCCTCGCCACCGAATTCCGGGACCCGGACGACCTCGTCTCGATCCGCGAGGCACGCGCCGCGATCGACGCGGTGTTCACGAAGATCGACGATCCCGGCGTCCCGATCGGCACCCGCCTCGAAGCCCTCCTCCGGCTGTACGGGCTGGTCGCGATCATCCGGTGTGCGAGGCTCCTCGACGGGCTCGACACGCTCGCGTGATGAGTTCCGAAAACGGTTATATAACGCGCGGGACTACAGCGGTCGGGGTGGCGCCCTGCCGAAGTACGTGTACCTATTCGAAGAGGGCGACGCCTCGATGCGGGACCTCCTCGGGGGCAAGGGCGCGGGCCTCGCCGAGATGACGCGGCTGGGCCTTCCCGTGCCGCCCGGCCTCACGATCACGACGAAGGCGTGCAACGCCTATTCGAAGAGCGGCCGTTTCCCGCCGGGCCTCCTCAAAGAGGTCTTCAAGGGCCTCGCCTCGATCGAGGCGAAGGTCGGCCGAAAATTTGGGGACCCGGAGAATCCGCTCCTCGTGTCCGTCCGGTCCGGGGCGAAGTTCTCGATGCCCGGGATGATGGACACGATCCTGAACCTCGGGTTGAACGACGCGACCGTCGGCGCCCTCGCGCGACAGACGTCGAACGATCGGTTTGCCCGGGACGCCTACCGTCGACTGATCGCGTTGTTCGGCCGGATCGTCAAGGAGATCGAAGGGCGCAAGTTTGAGTCGATCCTCGACGAATTCAAGGGACGGACGGAAGGCAAACAGGATTCGGACCTGACGGCGGAGGTGCTCCAATCCATCGTCGAGGAATTCAAAGGCCTCTATCGGAGCGAAGTCGGCGAACCGTTCCCCCAAGACCCGGAGACCCAGCTCCGCGAGGCGATCGGGGCCGTGTTCCGATCTTGGAACGGGAAGCGCGCCGTCGACTATCGGAACTTCAGCAAGATCCCGCACACCCTGGGTACCGCGGCGAACGTGCAGACGATGGTGTTCGGCAACATGGGCACCGACTCCGGGACGGGCGTCGCCTTCACGCGGAACCCGTCCACCGGGGAGAAGGAGCTGTTCGGAGAGTTCCTGCCGGACGCCCAGGGGGAGGACGTCGTCGCAGGGATCCGCACTCCGATGAACATCGCCCAGATGCGGGAGAAATTCCCGGATGCCTATGGAGAGTTCGCGCGTGCCGCAGAACTCCTCGAGAAACACTATCGCGACATTCAGGACATCGAATTCACGGTGGAGCGAGGCCGTCTCTGGATCCTCCAGACGCGATCCGGCAAGCGGTCCGCGCGCGCCGCGGTCAAGATCGCGATCGACATGGCTCGCGAGGGACTCATCTCGAGGAAGGAGGCGATTCTCCGCGTCGAGCCGGCCCATGTGATCCAGCTGTTGCTGCCGCAGTTCGATGAGAAGGCCAAGCTCGCCGCGAGGCGCGAGGGCCGGTACCTCGCGAAGGGATTGAACGCCTCCCCCGGCGCGGCCGCCGGCTATGCGATCTTCGATCCGGACGAAGCCGAGTCGCTCGGCCGCGATGAGAAGAAGCCGGTCGTCCTCGTTCGCCTCGAGACGTCGCCGGACGACGTCCATGGCATCCTTCATTCCAAGGGCGTGCTCACGGCCCGTGGGGGCGCGACGAGCCACGCGGCCGTCGTCACGCGCGGGCTTGGGATCCCGTGCGTCGCGGGCTGCGAGTCGATCGTGGTCGACTTCGACGAGGGGGAGTTCCGGGTGGGCGAGAAGGTCGTCCACCGTGGCGACTTCGTTTCGATCGACGGCAGCTCGGGTGAGGTCTATGAGGGTCACATCCCGACGATCGACCCCGATTTCACGAAGGAAACGGATCTCCAGACGCTCCTCGAGTGGGCCGACGAGGAGCGCCGCCTCCAGGTCTGGGCGAACGCCGACTATCCCCGGGACGCGAAGCGCGCTCGGGAGTTCGGCGCGCAGGGGATCGGCCTCGATCGGACGGAACACATGTTCATGGAGACGGACCGACTCGATATCATGCACGAGATGATCCTCGCCGCTCCGGAGTATCGACGGGTCTCGACCGAGGTCCGGACGCTGAAGGCCGAGATCGATTCGACGCGGACGGACCGGCGTCGTGTCCTCGAGGAGCGCCTCGCGCGCCTCGAGCCGAAGCTTCAGGATCTCTCACGTCGCTACATCGGATCCCTGGAGAAACTCGAGCGGCTCCAGAAGGGCGATTTCGTCGGCATCCTCCGGGCGATGGCGGGGCTGCCCGTCATCATCCGGCTGATCGACCCACCGCTCCACGAGTTCCTCCCGAAGTACGAGACGCTCCTCGTGCAGGTGACGAAGCTGACGCTCGCACGCGGCAACCCGGACGTCCTCCAGCGCGCCGCGCGGTCCGACGACGACCAAGCGTTCCTCGAGGAGGTCAAGAAGGCGGGCGGCGGGGACCTCGGGCGGGGGATCGAGGCGCTCCTCCCGAGGAAGCAGTTGCTCCTGGAGGCGGTCGCCGCCAGCCGCGAGACGAACCCGATGCTCGGGCTCCGCGGTTGCCGCCTCGGGATCATGTTCCCCGAGATCACCGAGATGCAGGTGCGCGCGATCTTCGAGGCGGCGTGCCAACTCACGAAGGAGGGACTCGTCGTCAAGCCCGAGATCATGATCCCCCTCGCGGGGCACGTGAACGAGCTGAAAGTGGAGCGAGAGGCCCTGGAGCGAGAGGCGAAGAAGGTGATGGAGCGGGAGGGCGTCCGGGTGAACTACAAGTTCGGGACGATGATCGAGATCCCGCGGGCCGCGCTCACGGCGGACGAGATCGCGAAGCACGCGGAGTTCTTCTCGTTCGGGACGAACGACCTCACCCAGACGACGCTCGGCTACAGCCGTGACGACGCGGAAGGCAAGTTCCTCCTCGACTACGTCGAGCGGGGCATCCTGCCCCACA
>VBMM01000242.1 GCA_005878415.1 Methanobacteriota archaeon | reverse complement strand
GTGGGTGGCCCTCTCCGCCGGGCTCCTGGCGATCGTCCTGTGCCTCGTGAGCATCGCGGCGGATCGACGACCGTGGCCCGCGATGGCTCCCGCCGCGGGATGGATCCTCTCCGTGATGCTCGCGATCCTATGGGCGCACCTCGACCCGGTCGGCCACGCCTTCCTGAGCGGCTACGCGTCGCTCGTCGCCTTCGCGACGGGGATCGGACTCCTGCGCCGCCGGATCTGGGCGTGGCCGGTGGCGTTCGCGTCCGCGGCCGGATTCGGCCCGATCGTGCTCGTCCTCGCGATGCTCCCGACCGCGGTCGTCGCCGCGGGATTCGCGCTGTTCGTCCTCGACGTCGTCGCGCTGCTCGCGCTCGCCCGGAGCTACCTACAGCCGCGCTGACTCACGACCGCAAGACGATCTCGATATTGACGCCGTCGGGCACCTGGATGCGCATCAGCTGCCGCAGCGCGCGCTCGTCCGCGTCGAGGTCGATGAGCCGCTTGTGGATCCGCATCTCCCACCGGTCCCACGTCTCGCTGCCCTCGCCGTCGGGGGATTTGCGGACCGGCACGACGAGCCGCTTCGTCGGCAGCGGGATCGGCCCGGACATCGCGACGCCCGTGCGCTCGGAGATGAGCTTGATCTGTTGGCACACGTTGTCGACCTTCTTCGGGTCCGTTCCGCTCAGCGAGATGCGGGCCTTCTGGGGCATGGTTCAACCTAAGGACCGGAAGGAGGAGATGGAGGTCACCGCTTCTCGACGTCGATGACCTGACCCGCCGCGACGGTCTGGCCCATGTCGCGGACCGCGAACCGGCCCATCTGCGGGAACGCCTTGAAGGCCTCGATCACGAACGGCTTCGTGGGACGGATCTTCACGCGCGCCGCGTCCCCCGTCTTCAGGAAGTCCGGCTTCTCGGGCTTCGGCGCGCCCGTCTTCGGATCGAGCGCCGCGATGATCTCCTCGAAGGTGCACGCGACCTGGGCCGTGTGCGCATGGAAGACCGGCGTGTAGCCGGCCGTGATGACGCTCGGATGGTTGAGGACGATGATCTGCGCCGTGAAGGACTTGGCCACGGTCGGCGGGTGGTCCGTCGGGCCCGCGACGTCGCCGCGCCGTAGGTCCTTCTTGTCGACGCCGCGGACGTTGAACCCGACGTTGTCGCCCGGTTCCGCCTGCGGGATCTGCTCGTGGTGCATCTCGATCGACTTGACCTCTCCGACCTTGTCCGCGGGCATGAAGTGGATCTTCATCCCGACCTTCAGGAGCCCGGTCTCGACCCGGCCGACCGGCACGGTGCCGGCGCCCGTGATCGAGTAGACGTCCTGGACTCGGAGGCGCAGCGCCAGGTTCGTCGGCTTCGGCGGCACCGTCAGGTCGTTGAGGGCCGGCACGAGGGCAGGGCCCTTGTACCATGCCAACTTGGACGAGGGCTTCGTGATGTTCTCGCCCTTGTACGAGCTGATCGGGATGAAGGGAATCCGGTCCACCTTGAAACCCGAGACCTTCAGCAAGCCGGTCAATTCGGTCTTCAGCTCGGTGAAGCGCTTCTCGGAATACTCCGGCTTCGTCGCGTCCATCTTGTTGATCGCGACGATGAGCTGCTCGACCCCGAGGACCTTCGCGAGGAAGATGTGCTCCTTCGTCTGCGTCTGGACGCCTTCCGCCGCGCCGACGACGAGGACGGCGGCATCGGCCTGGGACGTGCCCGTGATCATGTTCTTGACGAAGTCCCGGTGGCCCGGCGCGTCGATGATCGTGAAGTAGTACTTGTCCGTGTCAAAGCGCTTGTGCGCGACGTCGCCGCGCCGTAGGTCCTTCTTGTCGACGCCGCGGACGTTGAACCCGACGTTGTCGCCCGGTTCCGCCTGCGGGATCTGCTCGTGGTGCATCTCGATCGACTTGACCTCTCCGACCTTGTCCGCGGGCATGAAGTGGATCTTCATCCCGACCTTCAGGAGCCCGGTCAGGATCCGGCCGACCGTCGTCGACTTCCCATGGTCGACGTGGCCGATGAACACGAGGTTCAGGTGGGGCTTCGCTGGCATGGTTTCTACCCTGTAGGGCGCACCTTATCATCCTGTCCTATTTATGCTTTGCCGGCGCGTCCCAGTTGATTTACTCCATAGGAAAGGGCGCACTCGGATGGAGGCGCTCAATCGCCG
>VBMM01000241.1 GCA_005878415.1 Methanobacteriota archaeon | reverse complement strand
CGGTCCGGGAGCAATGGGCTCGGATGTCCGGAGGCCGATGGACCGCGTCCGTGCTCGCGTTCTTCGAGGCCGTGGCCGAGCAGCACCGCATGCCGATGAACACGCCGCGGATGGTCGAGGGCGTCGACGACTTCGATTCGACGTGGCCCGCGTGCATCGCCGTGAAGGCGGCCGAACGGCAGGGCCGCGACGCCGGGTGGCGATACTTGCGCGCGCTGCGAGAGGCGTGGTGTCTCGACGGCCGGCCGATCCATCGCCGCGGCGTGCAACTGGAGGTCGCAAGCGAATCCGGTCTGGACGCGGACGCGTTCGAGACGTCGCTGGAGGACGGCAGCGCCGAAGCCGCGTTCCGCGCCGACCGCGAGGCGTGCGAGCGGCACGAGGTCACCGGATTCCCGACGTTCGAGATCTCGCGGGAGCATGCGACCGCGCGCATCAACGGGTGGCAGCCCTGGGAGGTGTTCGAGGACGTCCTCCGGAAGGTCGACCCCGATGTCGTCCCGCAGGTCCTCGATCCGACGGAGGAATCGGTCCTCGCCCTCCTCCACCGGTACGACCGCTGCGCGACGCGCGAGATCGCCGCGATCCTCGGGGTGACGGACGACGATGCGGAGCTCCTGCTCGAGGAGCTGGCGGGCCGCGGCCGGCTGAGCCCGCGGACGGTCGGGAAAGGGATCGTCTGGGAAGGGACCGGCCGGGTCGGGAAGGCGGAACCCGAGCGAGACCGCGCGGTGCTCTGATCTCCCTACGTCCTCAAGGGACCTCGGGAAAGACCTCGCGACCCGGTGGAGGCGACGCGGGCGGACGTGAGGGGACGTTCCACTCGCCCTCGAGATAATCGCGGATGCCCTTCACGTCGTCCATGTCCCCGCCCCAGATTTCGAGCACGGATGCGAACCGCGTCTCGAGATCGTGCACTTGCCGGATCACGCGATCCTCCAGGTGGTTCGATTCTCGACCCTGGTAGACGACGTACAGCAGGAGTCGGTGTCCGCGGCCGAAGGCGACTTGGTGCCGATCCCCGAGTTCGATGCTCCGGACGCTTCCGATGCCGAGGCTGTGGAACGAGTCGTCCATGAAGTTCTGGACCGCGCTGAACATCGAAGCGATCAGGTCGGGATCCTTGTCCGACTCGACGCGGCGGGAGAGATGGACCATGGGCGTCCCGCCGGCGTCGGTCAGGTAGACGTGCTCGATTGTGCGGCGAAGCAGGTGCGGCAACTCGGCCACGTCCCGGCCGTTGCCGTGCCGGCTTTAATCCCTTCGGAGGCGATTATCCCCGTCGATAGCCGCTAAGGCGTCCGACCGAACCCTGATGTACTCACGGACCGCTGCCGGTCGCCGGGGGCAGCGGCGTGTCCTATCTCGTCATTATCGGCGGCGCGTTAATCGCGGTACAAGGAATCCTCGACGTCCTGAACATCGTCCCTGCGCCGCCTCCGGAGATCGTGCGGCCGTACCTGCTCATTGTCGGCGTCGTGTCCGTGATCTCCGGCGTCCTCGCGATGGTCGCGGGGTGGCTCATCCTCCAACGGAAGAAGTCTCTCGGGAGCCCCCTGGCGATCGTCTTCTCCATCGTCGGCTTCGCGGGCGGAGGCGGCTTCATCGTCGGCACGGTGCTCGGCCTGATCGGCGGAGTCACAAACTTCCGGCGCGGGGACTGACGTCCCTCGGGTTGCATCCGGACGGTCGACAAAAAAGGGGAGGGCGGGGAGATCGCCCTCCTCGGAACCCTAGCCCGTCTCACCTCGTCGCGGTCCGGGCCCTCGCCTTGCGAGCGTTGCCGATCCCCGGGACGAGCGCCTTGACCGCCTTCGCCAAGGTCCGGAACATCCCGATGGATCCCGCCTCGCGACGTCTCCGTTGTTTCGCCGCCGCGCCGCTCGCCGCCTGCGCGAACAGGAACTCCGGCCCGACCCCGGGCCCGTATTCCTGCCGGACGTATGCGGCGATCTCCGCGAACCGGCGGGGCTTCATTCGCTCCTCGATCAATGCGCTTCCGTACATCGCCATCATGGTGTGGTTCTCCTAGGCGTCCTTTTCCAGACGCCTTAGACGGCCGAAGGAGGGACGGACCCATGTCCGTGGCTCAGTGGGTACACTGTAACTCCGCGAATTCGCGGTCCGTCCGGACGTCCGCCCATACGTTCTTACGCCCGCATCCCGCTCTGCAGAGGCCGGTGCCCGGCGTGCGCCTGACGGCCAAAGAACGCATCCTGATCCACCTCGCGGACTACGCGAAGTACGCGGACGTCGTCGAGGTGACGCCGGAGATGGGGCAGGAAGGCATCGCGCACGCGGCCGGCATCTACGTGCAACACGTGCGGCAGTTCATCGACCCGCTCCTGAAGGAAGGCCTGGTGCGGGAACGGACCGCGCACGTCAAGGGCCACCGCCGGCGGCTCAAGGTGTACGACCTGACGGATTCCGGCCGGCTCTCCGCGTCCCGCCTCCGCGAGCAGGTTCGCGGCGAACGGATCCGCGTCCGCGATGCGACCGGGCTACGCGAGACGACGGCGACTTGGCGGTCCTCGGGGCCGCCGCCCCGTCAGGAACCGTGGCGCGCCTCGCGGAAGCGCCCCGTCTCGCGGTCTTCGTCGGCCGCCAACCTGAGCTCGACGCCCTCACGCGGGCGGACGGAGAGGCGCGCGTCTTCATGATCCGCGGCGTCGCCGGGATTGGTAAATCGAGCCTCGCCGCGAAGGCGTGCGAGAAACTCAAGGGATCGCACAACGCGTACTGGCACCAGATCCGTCCCTGGGACACACGGCCCTCCGTGCTCGCCGGGATCGGCGAGTTCCTCGCGGCAATCGGACGGCCTGGACTGCGCGCGGTCCTCGCGCGGGGGGAGGCGGCACGGGCCGACTCGGTCCTGCGGGATGACCTCCTAGGGGCGCCTTGCGTCCTCGTCTTCGACGATGCCCACGAGGCGATCCCGGAGGTCCTCGACCTCCTGCGGTTCCTGAAGGACGCGATCGCCGATGCGCCGGACGCACGCGCGAGAAAGCGTCTCGCCACGATCGCCAAGAAGCTCGGAGGGCATCCTCTGTTCGTCGAGCTCCTCCGGTCCGCGCCGGCCCGGGGAATCGCGGCTCCCTCCCTCACCGACGTGCGCCGCTTCATCGAGGAGGAGATCTACACGGAGCTTTCGGAGGGCGAGCGACGGATGATGAAGACCGCCGCGCTCTACGCAGTGCCGTTTCCCCGCGAGGCCGCGTTCGTCGATCCCTCCCTGTCGCACGACGTCTTCCTCGCGCTGACGACGAAATCCCTAATCCGTCCGATGGGAGAGGACGCGTTCGGGGTCCACGACACGATCCGGGATTTCTTTACATCGATCCTCACGGAGTCCGAACGGAAGACGCTCGGCCCCGCCGCGATCGAGCAGCTCCTCCGGATTGCGGATGTGGCGGACGCATCGAAGGACTTCGTCGCGGCGCTGAACGCGCTGTCGAACGCCCTCGAGCTCGCGACGTCCCGAGAGCGGCATGCCTCGTTGTCGGAGCGCCTCGGCGATGCGTACGAGCGACTCGGTGACCTACCGGCCGCGATGGCGGCCTACGCGGAGGCGATGCGCCACGTCGACGAACCGGAATCGCTCGCGCGGCTGCACCGCAAGGTCGCCACCACCCTCCAGGTCCGGGGCGAGAACGCTCGCGCTGCCGTCGAAATCGAGGCCGGCTTCAAGGCGCTCGACGAGCGCGCCAGCGTGGAGCGAGGACGGCTCAACCTGCAGGCCGGTCGAGTCGCCGCGGCCAGGAGGACTGGGCGGTGGCGCGGGACCGTAGGGAGGCCGCGTTGGCGTCGTTCCGGGCGATGGGTGACTCGCAGGGCGAAGCGGAGACCCTGCTCCAGCTCGGTGCGACCGAGATCCGCTCCCCCGGCGCCAGACCGAACGAAGCGGAGCGGTACCTCCTCGGCGCGCTCCAGGCGCTCGGGTCCGAAGGGGACTCGGAGTTCCAGGTCCGCGTGAACGTCGCGTTGGCGAACCTGTATGCGTACCGGATCGGGGACATCGAGAGGGCGAGGCACCATCTCGCGGCGGTGCGCGCGCTCGAACCGTCGATCGCCGATCCCCACGTCCTCCGCTCGGTCCTGATGCTACAGGGATGGTTCGCCCTCTATCAGGAGGCGGACTTCGATGCGGCGGAGGGATTCTTCACGCGAGCCGCGGACTTGGCCCGTCGAATTCACGACCGCCGCACCGTCGTGTTCGCTGACCAAGGCCTCGCCCAGACCCTTTTCTTCCGCGGGGACGTCGAGGCGGCACGCCGGCGGCTCGAGGCGTTCGCCGTCGAGCTCCGGGAGGTCGCGGTTCCGGGAGAAGAGGTCGAGGCCCTCTGGTCCATCGCGGAGTGCGCCCTCATCCTCGGAGACTTGGACGGTTTCCGGAAGATCGTGGCGGAAGTCCACAGTCCGCGGGTGGCCGATGGCCTCGATGCACGGCCTCTCCAGGCCCGCGTCCTCGAAGGACTCGAGCGGCTGGCCCAAGGAGATCGCGACGGAACCCGCGCGGCCTTTGAGGAGGCGGTCCGCGTCGCCGAGACGAGCTATCTCGCGGGCGAGGCCGTTCCCACGGCCTTCGCTCACTTCTACTATGGTGTCGCGCTACG
>VBMM01000240.1 GCA_005878415.1 Methanobacteriota archaeon | reverse complement strand
GAGGAGGAGGCGCCCGCCCCCTCGGCCAAGAAGGCGAAGAAGGGGGCTTGATCGCGGCCGACCGCACCTTCGTCCTGCTCAAGCCGGACGCGGTGCACCGCGGTTTGGTCGGCGAGATCGTCGCGCGATTCGAGCATCGAGGGCTGAAGCTCGTCGCCCTCAAGATGGTCCGCGTCACGCGGTCCCTCGCGGAGACCTACTACGCCGAGCACAAGGGCAAGGCGTTCTTCGAACCGCTGATGTCGTACATCGCGGCGGGACCCGTCGTCGCGATGGTCCTGGAGGGGGACGGCGCCGTCGCCGCGGTCCGGAAGATGATGGGCAAGACGAACTCCGCGGAAGCGGAGCCCGGCACAATTCGCGGGGATCTCGCGCTGACGATCGGACGGAACGTGATTCACGGATCGGATTCACCCGAGAGCGCGAAGAAGGAAATCTCGCTCTTCTTCAAGCCCGAGGAGATCCAGTCGTACACACGGATCGACGAGTCCTGGCTTCGCGAATGAGTCCCTTCATCAAGGGGCCAACCTTCTAATATCGTCGGCTTCTTGGTCCGCCGGTTATGGCCTCGATTCGCCAGCCGATCGTGTCCGTCCTGGGGCACGTCGACCACGGCAAGACCACCCTCCTCGACCGGATCCGCGGCACCGGGGTCGCGGGCCGCGAGGCCGGCGGGATCACGCAGCACATCGGCGCCACGGAGGTGCCCCTCGCGGCGATCCTCGAGGCGTGCGGCGACTTGGTCAAGGGCAAGACGTTCCGCATCCCGGGGCTCCTCTTCATCGACACGCCCGGCCACGTGGCGTTCTCGACCCTCCGCGCTCGCGGCGGCGCCTTGGCCGACCTCGCCGTGCTCGTGATCGACGTCAACGAGGGATTCCGGCCGCAGACGATCGAGAGCCTGAACATCCTCAAGCGATACAAGACGCCGTTCATCGTGGCGGCGAACAAGATTGACCTCGTTCCCGGCTGGCGGAAGCACGAGGGCACGCCGTTCCTCGCGTCGTACTCGGACCAGCCGGAGTCCGCGAGGGAGGAGCTCGACAAGCGCATGTACGAGCTCGTGGGCCGGCTCTACGAGCACGGCTTCTCCGCGGACCGCTACGATCGCATCGAGGACTTCACGACGAACCTCGCCGTCGTCCCGGTGAGCGCGAAACACGGCGAGGGTATCGCCGACATGCTCCTGATGCTGATCGGACTCGCGCAACGGTTCCTCGAGCCGCAGCTCGAGACCGCCGCGGGCCCTGCCGAGGGGACAATCCTCGAGGTCAAGGAAGAGAAAGGCCTCGGCGTCACGCTCGACGCGATCATCTATCAGGGCGTCCTCGTGAAAGGCGACACGGTCGTCTTCGGTACGACGGGCAAGCCCGGCACGACCAAGGTGAAGGCGCTCCTGAAACCGAAGCCGCTCGACGAGATCCGCGATCCGCAGGAGCGGTTCGACTCCGTGGCGAGCGCAGCCGCCGCGGCCGGGGTGAAGATCGTGGGAAGCGGACTCGAACGGGCCGTTGCGGGCGCCCCGATCCGCGTGGCGAGGGGGAACGTCGCCGCGGTCGTCGAGGAGGTCGCGAAGGAGTCGCAGGTCCACATCGAGACGCAGGACGAAGGCATCGTCGTCAAGGCCGACGCGATCGGCTCGCTCGAAGGCCTGGCGTACGAGTGCAAGCAGGCCTCGATCCCGATCAAGTATGCGCGGATCGGGCCGGTCTCGCGGCGTGACGTCACGGATGCGGCGACGGCGAAGGACCCGCTCCTCCGTGCGATCCTCGCGTTCAACCTGGAGGTCCTTCCTGACGCGAAGACGGCCCGCCTCGAACATCCGGACCTCGCGTTCCTAGAGAGCGACGTCATCTATCGACTCATCGAGGACTATGGGACGTGGCGGGACGAGCGGAAGCGCGCCCTCGAGGCCGCGAGCCGCAAGGCGATGGCGTATCCCGCGAAGCTCCTGTTCCTCGGAGAGCATGTCTTCCGGACATCGAAGCCGGCGATCTTCGGCGTGCGCGTCCTCGCGGGACGCATCCGGACGGGCGAGGCGGTCATGCGGGAGGACGGCCGTCCGCTCGGCCGGATCAAGTCGATCCGGAGCGGGGAGAAGAGCCTCGACGGCGCAGGGCCGGGACAGGAGGTCGCGATCTCCGTGGACGGGATCACGATCGGCCGCCAGATCAACGGCGGGGACGTGCTCTACGTCGACCTCCCGGAGGCGGATGCGCGGACGCTGCGGGTGCGCACGGACCTCGGTCACGACGAGGTCGAGGCGCTCGACCAGATCATCGCCATCAAGCGCAAGGAGGACCCGTTCTGGGGAATGTAGACGAGCTGCAGGCCGCCTTGCCGCAGAAGCATCGGTGCAAAGACTGCGACAAGTGGTACGGGCAGGAAGACGACGAGTACGGCCCCTGCATGTACAAGCATCTCCGGAAGGAAAAGCGGTACGTGACGTACGGCTATCACGACTGCGACGAGCCTGAAGAACTCGAACGGCGGGTGAACCTGTGGAGAGCACGCGCGTCCGGAGACTCAAAGCGCGGGACATCGACGCCGCCATCCGATTGACCGACCTGGAGGACTGGGGCTACACCCCGTCCGACTTCCGGCGGCTGCTCGAGCTCTCCCCCGGCGGCTGCTTCGCGGCGGAGTTGGCGGGCGAGGTGGTCGGCGTCCTGACGACGACCACGTACGACGAGCTCGCGTTCCTCGGCGCCGTGATCGTGCGGCCGGAGCTGCGCGGCCGCGGCGTCGGGAAGCAGATGATGGAGGCGGCCCTGGACCACCTGCGCGCCCTCGGCGTCGTGACCGTGCGCCTGAACGCATACTTCCGGCCGTTCGGCCGGGGTCCGCCCCGCACGCCGGCCCGACGTGGCGCGCCTCGCCCGCCTCGACAAGGCCTACTTCGGCGCCGACCGGACGCCGCTCCTCGAGCGGCTCGCGGAAGAGTTCCCCGAGTCGTTCCTGGTGTACGAGCGGAACGGCGAGATCCGCGGATACATCGTCGGAAACGTAAGCGGGGAAGGGTGTGAAATCGGCCCGTGGACCGTCGGGCGTCGCGACAATCCTGCGGCCCCGAACCTGTTTCACGCCCTCGTCGCAGCCTCCGGAGCGCGCGAGATCGCGTTCAGCGGGCCCTCCCGGAACGAGCCGCTCCTCGCCTTCGTTAAAGAACTTGGATACGAGGAGGTGTTCCGCGCACTTCGCATGGTGTGGGGCGAGGACCGCTCCGCGGGGGATCCGACGGGCGTGTGGGCGCTCGGCGGGCTGGAGAAAGGCTGAAACGGCGGTGGGACTTCTCCCTGTCTCATGACGGAGAAACGCCTCCTCGCCCTCATCGCGATGCTGATCGGCCTAATCGGCGGCCTCCTGATCCTGGTCGGAGCGCTCGACATCGGTCGGCAGTTCAATCTCAACCTGGCGGTCAGCGCCATCATCGCGGCGCTGCTCGGCGTCGCAATCGTCCTCGGGAGCCTCATGATCTACCGCGGCAAGTACGGCTCGGGGGGACTGGTCAACATCGTCCTCGGGATCATCGTGATTGTCTTGGGGTACGGCAGTACGACGGGGGGCATCCTCGCGATCATCAGCGGCGTCCTCGGACTCGTCGCCTCGGAGAGCGGGAAGTGAAGTGGCTCAGATCCGCGGCCCGATGACCTGCCACACGACGAGGCCGAGGATGAGCAACGCGAACGTGTAGCTCACCCCGCGGACGATCCGGTCCCGCTGTTCCGTCGGGAGGCCTTTCTTGAGGCGCGAGACGAGCCCTTCGATTCCGTCTTTGAAGACGTAGCCCCCGTCGAGCGGGACCGCGGGCAGCGCGTTCGTGGCGCCGAGCATCACGTTGAGCCAGAAGAGCCAGTACGCCGTGTTGGCCAGGATCCAGAAGAGCGGTGCGGGAATGGCGGCGAGCGGTCCGCCGATCTTGTAGAAGCGCACCGCGGGATCCTGGATCGGCGCCCGGCCCTGGAACGGCAGGGAGATGTACGTCAGGGCGGCGCCGGGGATTCCACCGAAGCGATCCGGATTCGTGAGCGGATGGTAGTAGTCCGTGGCGACATCCATCGCGTAAATGCCTAGGAGCGGCCGGCCGGTACCCGGCTCCGCCGCGAGCGTGACGACGTACGCTACATACGTCGAATTCGAAGGGTTGAATGTCACCACCGAAACGTTCTGCCCTGGCACGACGAGGAGCATCGCGTTCCGGAAGTCCGCGTACGAGTGAACCGGCGTGTTATTGACCTCCGTGATCACCGTGTACGCCTCGATATTTGCCGACTGCGCCGGTGAGCCGCCTTCCGTGAAGCCGACGATGCCGACGCCGTCATGGACCGGCGTGACGGACGCCATCATGACGGACGAGAACAGGACGGCGAACGTGAGGGCGAGCAGCATGTTCGTGGCCGGGCCGGCCGCGTAGAGGCGCGCTCGCTCGTGGCGCGGTAGGGCGCGCAGCTCCTCCTCGTCCGGCTCGACGAACGCGCCGATCGGGAAGATGAGGAAGATCAGCCCGAGGGAGCGGATGCGGATCTTCGCGACGCGTGAGAGGATGCCGTGGGAGAACTCGTGGAGGATGATCGCCACCGAGAGCCCGAAGATCCCGTACCCGATGGGGATGATCGGGTTGATGCCGGGGATGCCGAGGAGGAGGTCCGGCGACGGCGGATTCCCGCGGACGGCCGCGGTCTGCACGAGGGTCGCTTCCCAGAGGAGGAGGAGCGTCGTCCCCGCCATCGTCAGGGCGACGAGGACGATCGCGAGGTCGCCGAACGCCCGCCAGAAACGGGTGGGCCTCGCGAGGCGGTCAATCAGTCGACGGCCTCGAACGGTCTTCCACATGAGGAAGGGACCCGCGGGCGGCGGGGACACGGAGAGGCCGCGGGGCTCGAGGAGCCCGCGACGTTGGAGGGCGAACAGGACGAGGGACCAGAGCACGATGAGGCCCGCCGCGAGGAGGAGGGGAAAGAGGTCCCACATGCGAGGCTCCGAACGAGGCTCCGGGTCTATTTCAACCTATCTC
>VBMM01000239.1 GCA_005878415.1 Methanobacteriota archaeon | reverse complement strand
GGGCATTCGAATACGTTCCCGCGCACGCGACGTGCCACTTAAAAGGCCGTCGAGCCCATTCCTGTTCCTGACCCTGATACCCATCAGGAGGGGAGACGATGCCGCCGCGACGAGCCGCCGCACATGCCATGGCTTACGTGACCGCGCCGGACCTCGAGACGGCTCGGTCGATAGCGCGGACCGTGGTCGAACGACGATTGGCGGCGTGCGCGAACCTGTGGCCAATCGAATCGATGTATCGGTGGAAGGGGAGACTCGAGGAGGCAAACGAGGTCGTGATCGTGTTCAAGACCCGCCGCGCCCTCCTGCAGAAACTCATCGCCACGGTCCGGGAAAAGCACCCGTA
>VBMM01000067.1 GCA_005878415.1 Methanobacteriota archaeon | reverse complement strand
GCTGAATCCGGGCGTCAGCCTACCGAACACGGCAATCTCGGTCATCCATCGGTCGGACGGCAGCGGCACGACGTTCGTGTGGACGAGCTATCTCCACCTCGCGAGCACGACCTGGCCCTCCTCCCTGGTCGGGAAGAACCCGACCTGGCCCACAGGCATCGGCAAGCCCGGAAACAACGGGGTCGCGGGCTACGTGAAGCAGAACCCGAACACGATTGGCTACGCCGAGCTCGCGTACACGGTCCAGAACTCGATGACCGTCGCCAAGGTCCGGAACCCCGCAGGCAACTTCACCCTGCCCACCTTGAACACCACGCAGGCTGCGGCGGAGGGCGCGGCGCCCGTCCTGCCCGTCCCCAACGGCGACTGGAGCGGCGTCTCGATCCTGAACGCCGCGGGCGCGAACAGCTATCCGATTTCGACTCTCACGTATCTGCTGGCGTACAAGGAGTTGAACGTGCTCGGCTCGTCGATGACGCAGGTGAAGGCGAAGGCCCTTGTCGACTTCCTGTGGTGGGTCGTCCACGAGGGGCAGAACTACTCCGTGGCCCTCGTGTACGTCCCGCTCCCGCCCTCGATCGTCACTCTGGACGAGACGGGAATCCGGATGATGACGTACAATGGTCAAACACTACATACGTGAGGACCGTTCGCCCGCCAAGCGAGGCATGCTTCCCGTTCGATTCCTTCGGGGTCTCAGCGGGCGCCTCCGAGCCGCCCCCCTGGGGGACACCCTCTTCCAGGGGCTCTGTGCCCTCGTCGCGATCGGCGTCGTCGCGCTCCTCGCCGTGATCACACTGGTCCTCGCCCTCGCCGCAACGCCGTCCATCCGGGCGTTCGGATTCGGGTTCTTGGGAGGCACCACCTGGAACTCGGTGGCCCCAGAGGTGTACGGCGCGGCCCCGTTCGTGTACGGGACGCTCGTCACCTCTGCCCTCGCCCTCCTCCTCGGGGTGCCCGTGAGCATCGGGATCGCGATATTCCTCTCCGAGCTCGCCCCGCCGTGGCTGCGGATTCCCCTCACGTACATCGTGGAGCTCCTCGCGGCGGTCCCGTCCGTCGTCTATGGACTGTGGGGCCTTTTCGTCTTGGCGCCGGCGATGAGGGACTCGATCGAGCCTGCGCTTCAGGGCGTTCTTGGGTGGCTGCCCATCTTCCAGGGCACGCCGATCGGGACGGACAAGTTCGCCGCGGGCGTCATCCTTGCAATCATGATCATCCCGACGGTCTCCGCCGTCTCGAGGGAGGCCCTCCTCGCGGTCCCGGGGAACCAGCGCGAGGCGGCACTCAGCCTGGGGGCGACGCGATGGGAGACGACGCGGCTCGCGGTGCTCCGGTACGCGCGGGCGGGGATCTTCGGCGCAATCGTTCTCGGCCTGGGGAGGGCGGTCGGCGAGACGATGGCGGTCACGATGATGATCGGGAACAAGAACTCGATCTCCGTCTCGCTGTTCGACCAGGGCCAGACGATCGCGAGCCTGATCGCGAACAGCTTCGCGGAAGCGGGTCCGAGCTCCCTCCAGCTCGCCGCGCTGATCGAGCTCGGACTCGTCCTCATGCTGATGTCCCTCGCGATCAACATCTTCGCCCGGCTGATGGTCCGCCGGGTGATGGGCGTGGGGGAGGCCGCATGACCTTCCGGTTCAACCGCGACACCTGGCGGCACCTGAAGGACATCGTGATGAGCGTCGCGGCCCTCGCATGCGTGGCCCTCGCCCTCATCCCACTCGGGAGCATCCTCATCGAAGCGGGGAGCCGCGGCTTGCAGGCGATCAGTCCCGGGTTCTTCGCGCTCACCACGGGCGAGGGCGGAATCGGGAACGCGATCCAAGGCACCCTCATCCTCATCGCGCTGACGTCCCTCATCTCGCTGCCCGTCGGCGTGCTCACGGGAATCTATCTGTCCGAGTTCGGGAAGAACCGGGTGGGCTTCGCGATCCGATTCTTCGTCGAGGTCATGACACAGATCCCCTCCATCATCGTCGGGATCTTCGCGTACTCGGTCATCCTGGAATTGGGTCTGTTGCACGTGGTCGACACGAGGCTCGTCTTCAGCACCATGACGGGAGTCATCGCCCTCTCCACGATCATGGTCCCGTTCGTGGCCCGCGCGGCCGAGGAGGCGCTGCGCCTCGTGCCCGCGGCCACGCGAGAATCCGCGCTCGCGCTGGGCATCCCGCAATATCGAACGATCCTCCGCGTGGTCCTTCCGTCCGCGAGCAGCGCCCTCTTGACCGGAGCTCTCCTGGGCGTCGCGCGAGTCGGGGGCGAGACGGCCCCCTTGCTGATGACCGCGTTCGGCAGCCCGTTCGGGTTCTCGGGCCTCGACCATCCGATCGAGTCCCTGCCGCACACGATCTACGTGTTCGCGCTCAGCCCTTCGACGGCCCAGAATCAAGCGGCGTGGGGGGCGTCCCTCATCCTCGTCCTCATCATGCTGGCCATCAGCATCACGTCCCGGGTGATCGTCCGGCTGAGATCCGTGTCAGGGTGAGTTCACCATGGCGGCGAAGATTCGCACCCAAGGGCTCTCGGCCTGGTATGGGACGAAACTCGCGATTCAAGACATCACGATGGATTTCGAGGAGCACTCCGTCACCGCCATCATCGGTCCGTCGGGATGCGGGAAGTCGACGCTGATTCGCTGCCTGAACCGGATGCACGAGACGATCCCGAAGACGCGGGCCGAGGGGAAGGTGACCTTGGATCAGGAGGACATCTACGCCCTTTCTCCGGTGAGCGTACGCCGTCGGATCGGGATGGTCTTCCAGAAGGCCAATCCCTTCCCCACGATGTCGATCTATGAGAACGTCGCAGCGGGATTGCGGCTGAACGGCGAGCGCAATCGAGACAAGCTCGACGCCGCGGTCCTCGAGAGCCTCAAAGCCGCCGCGCTCTGGGACGAGGTGAAGGACTCGCTCGATAAGAGCGGCGCGAGCCTCTCGGGCGGGCAGCAGCAGCGGCTCTGCATCGCGCGGGCCCTTGCGGTCAAGCCGGAGGTCCTCCTGATGGACGAACCGTGCTCCGCCCTCGACCCGATCGCGACCGCGAAGATCGAAGACCTGATCTTCGACCTGAAGAAGGACTACACGCTCGTCATCGTGACCCATAACATGCAGCAAGCCGCGCGGGTCGCCGAGACGACGGCGTTCATGTATCTCGGCAAGCTCATCGAGGTCAACGGGACGCGCGAGCTCTTCGAGCAACCGCGCGAGACGCTCACAGAGAGTTACATCACCGGGAGGTTCGGGTAATGCCGCAAGCCGCAGAACGCAAGGCGCTCGAGAAGGGACTTCACAAGCTGAACGAGAACATGGTGACCCTCGCGGAGCTCAGCGAGCTCGCGATCCGCAAGGCGATCGACGGACTCACGCGGTTCGACACGGACGTCGCGCGGGAGGTCTTCACGTTGGACCAGGAGGTATACGGACTCCAACTGGAGATCGAGCGGACGTGCATCGACCTCATCGCGTTGCACGCGCCCGTGGCACGGGACCTCCGGACGATCACGACGTCCCTGAAGATCACCACGGACCTGGACCGCATCGGCCGGTATGCAAAGGATCTGAGCGAGCTCACCCTGCAATTCGGCGGCGCGCAGGCGCGGCCGCGCGCGGACATCGCCCGGATTCGCGAGATGGCGGACCACACGATCCACATGGTCGACACGTCGATCGACGCGTTCGTCAAGCGGGACGCGGAATCCGTGCGGAACATCATGGAGGTCGACGACGAGGTGGACCGGATGCACGACGAGATCTTCATCGATCTCGTGCGTCGGATGGAAGAGCGCACCCTCGACACGGAGAGCGGCGCCCGCTACATCCTCGTGAACCGATATCTCGAGCGGATCGCGGATCACGCGGTCAACATCGGATTGCGGGTCGTCTACATGGTCACGGGCGACTGGCTCCCGCGGGTCCGTGCGGCGGACCGGGCGAAGCGGTATCCAAAGCCCGCCGGCGGAACTCCATAGTTCCCGGAGGGCCCGGAGATTCCTTCGGACGGGCTCATTTAGGTCGCCCGGCTTGCTCCGTTCGATGAGAGAGATCCGAAAGAAAGAGGTCGAAGAAGACTTCGACCTGTGGAAGATCGGCCGAGACGCGGACGAAGAGACGCACCAGGCAGAGTTCGCGTTCAAGTGAGCCCGGCCAGCGTGCGGAGAAACCCGTTTTCCATTGATTTCATGGACGGTACGGCATCCGCCGCTTTCTCGGAGCTTCGCGGCACGACCGAGCGGCGTATCTAGTTGGCACCGTCGTCCGGCGGCCTCTCCGGTGCGGACGTGGACCGGCGATCAGGGTTCACCCGGTGGAGGCATCGCCCCGCGACGCCTCCGAAGGAAGAGGAGTGCGAGGACGACGACCGCGATCAGCGCGAAGAGGACCGCGCCGATCCCGGCGTATCCGTAGGGCCCGGACGGGCTGAAGAAGCCGGTGTCCACGCGGAACGTGACGGACGCCGTCGCCGTGTTCCCCGCCCGGTCGACGACCGTGATCGTCACCGTGTGCGAGCCGTCCGAAAGGCCGGTCAACGACTGCGATGTCGTCGACGAGGACAGGGTCTGCGGGTTTCCCCCGTCGATGCGGAGCTCGATGTGATCGACTCCGGACGTCGTGTCCCCGGCGGACCATTGCACCGTCGTCGAGGACGACGTCACGACGGCCCCGGCCCCCGGTCCCGAGATCGAGACGGTCGGGTCCGTCGCGTCGACCGTGACGACGAACGACGCGGAGGCCGAGTTGCCCGCTCCGTCGTACACGGTCACGAGGATCGTGTGCGGTCCGTCCGCCACGCTCGTCAGGGTGTGCGTCGTAATCCCGCCGGCCACGGTCACCGCGGTGCCGTCCAGGTCCACGTCGACATGGTCGATGCCCGATGTCGCGTCGGAGCCGGTCCACGTCACGACGACGTCCCGCGTGCCGACGAAGCCCGCGGCAGGCGCGGTCAAGGTAACCGACGGAGCTACGGTGTCCACCGTGAAGCTCCGCGTGACGACGGTCGAATGACCCGCGCCGTCGTACGCGGTCAGCTCGACCGTGTGCGGTCCGTCGGCGAGGCCCGTGAACGCGTAGTCCGTCGCGGTCGGGGTCAACGTGGTCGTCGAGCCGCCGTCGATGCGGATGTCGAAATGGTCCAGCCCGGTCCCGGCGTCGCTCGCCGTCCAGGTGACATCGACGGACGGGCTCGCCAAGAACCCACCCGCTCCCGGCGACGTGATGCTCACGGCCGGACCGGTCGTGTCGATGATCACGTCGATCGAGGCGGACGCGTTGTTCCCGCCGCCGTCCCACGCCGTCACTTGGATCGTGCGGGTGCCGTCCGGAAGGCCCGTCAGCGTGTACGACGACTCGCTCGCCGGCACCGTGATGGGCGTGCCGCCGTCCACCTGGATCGTGTAGTGGTCTACGCCCGTGCCGACGTCGGAGCCGGACCACGTGACGGTCACGGTGCTCACCGTGAAGAGCGTGCCCGAAGTCGGGGAGGTGATCGTGACCGTCGGGGGCGTCGTGTCCGGCGCCAGCCCGAGATCCCCGAGGGCGTAGATCGGCAGGTATCGGACATCCGGCCACGAGCTCGATCGGAACGTCGAAGCGTCCCAGACGCCCGTCCCGGTCACCGCGCTGCCGCCGTAGAAGCCGATCGTGTCGCCCGCCTGGGCGCCGAGGAGCGCGAGCGGGATCGAGAACTCGTAGATCCGGTGGTTCGTGTTCGAGTTCGAGCTCTGCCCGAAGCCTTCGGCGCTCGCGAGGCCCGTGTGGTTCGGCAGGCTCGGGTCGTACGGGGCGTCCTCGAGCACCCAACCGAACGAGGCGCTGCTGTAGACCCAATGGCTCTGGAACGACCCGTTGACGAAGCAGCCTTGGCACAACGCGTCCTCATGGCCATCGGAAGCGATCCCGTCATTGCCGGTGTCGAATTCAACGCTCGCGGTGTCGCTCGTATCCGCGGTCGTATCGCCGACGACGTCGTACGCGACGTAGAGGAACGAATAGTCGCTCTCGACGTACATGAACCCGCTCAGGCTGTTGCCCAGGACCCCGGACAGGTCCACGCGGCTCGCGCCGGCCCACTCCATCCCGCCGATCGCGCCGTCAATCCTCGGCGCCGTCACCGCGAACGGCGCGTCGATCCGCGGGGGCTCCTCGAACTGGGTGTGCAGATACCGGGCAGTGGTGAGGTTGCTCGCCCCTATGTTCAGGTTGAAGTTGAGCGAGTAGAGGGACAGGACGACGATATACGGCCCATTGGTATTGGAGCCGTTGATCCAGTAGCCGGTGAAGTCGAGCTCGATGGAGGCGGGACCCGCCGGAAGGGAGGAGATGTTGACCTGGTACATGAAGAAGGTCAGGCTGGGACTGTATAGCTCCCCGAACACCTGGAACGACCCTGCCTGGATCACGGTGAGATTCGCGATCACGACCAGGTCATTTGCGAGGCCGTCGCCATCCGTGTCGCGGAGGTGTTCTGAATGCGGCGGATTCCAGCGTGCGGGAGGCGTCTCGAAGTCCAAGTAGCTGTACGCCCGGGTGGTGTGCGTTCCGCTATCGAGGAGCGTGAAGTCGCTCGCGCGATACAACAGGATATAGACGGAGTAGGGGCCGTCAACGCCGGACGCGTTGATCTGACGGCCGTCGAAGCCCAACG
The DNA here is from genome assembly GCA_005878415.1 of Methanobacteriota archaeon. Classification (GTDB taxonomy): domain Archaea; phylum Thermoplasmatota; class Thermoplasmata; order RBG-16-68-12; family RBG-16-68-12; genus RBG-16-68-12. The sequence continues at coordinate 4,328 of VBMM01000067.1, read as the reverse complement.
TGACGGTCGCGGAGCCGACGGGCAGGTCCGCGAACGTGAAGTTGTAGACGTATAGGGTGAAGTTGGACGCGTCATGGAGGAGCGCCGTGAGATCGTATCCGTCCTGCACGATGACCGTGACGTTGATGTCGATTAAGAGGTAGTCGTACAGTCCGTTCCCGTTCGTGTCCACGCCGTAGTCGAAGTGAGGCGGCGCCAGCGCCGCCGGGGGAATCTCGAAGAGCACCTCGACCGAGTCCGAGATGCTGGTGTCTGCGTTCGATGTCCCGGTGACCGAAATCGTCTCGGAGGAATTCGCGGTGGCCGGGACGTCTGCGCGCAAGATGACGTCGACGGAACTTCCAGCGGCGAGCGGGCCCGTGTCCGGCGTCCCGTCGCCATCGGAATCCGCGAGCAGCGTCGTGCCGTCCGACTCGTAGAACGTCGCGGACCACCCCCCTGGCGAGGAGAACGTCATGTCGAACGTGTCGACCCCCGTGCCCGTGTTCGTCACGCTGAGGCGGGCGTCCGCGGGGCTTCCTTGCCTCGCCCTCACCGTCTGCCCGCACGGCTTCACGTCTACGCTGACCGGCCCCGGCGCCGGAACGGATGGCGCGAAGTGAACCGCCAAGTTGGCCGTCAGGTTCGTGCCATAGTTGAGGGCAATCGAGCCGCCGGCGTTCTCAATGCCGACGACGGTCACCGGGCCACTCAAGGCGAGGTACTGGAACCAAATCTCGCCCGTGTCGAAGAAGATGATCTCGAACGTCACCGGGTTCGCGCCTCCGTAGTGGGGCACCTGATACCACTCCGCGACAAGCCGGGACGGCGAGGTCAACCGAAGGTAGTACACCCCGCCTTGGCCGGTCGCGACCCCCGGCTGCAGGTCCTGTCCGAATCCGTACGCGGCGTTGTTCGGCTCGAGCGGGTCGGGGATCGCCGGAAGGCTGTACTCCCAGTATCCTTGGCCGAACGAGGCGTAGCCGTTCGTGCCGATGAAGACGGCGGAATACGAAACGTCGTAGAAGGACATCGAAAAGTTGAGGGACACCTCGAAGAAGCCGTCGTCGCTGGTCCCGTTCCAATCCGTGTTCCTGATCAGAATCCCGTTGTCCTTGATCTCAATCCAGCTAAACGGGACCTGCGGCGGGGGACTGTTGCTGTCCGTCCACGCGTATCCACACGCGTCGGGGCCGCCCTGCTGCGCCCTCGCCGAGGAAGGCACGACCACGAGCGCCGCAAACGAGGATGCGACGAGCACCGCCGCCAACGCTGCGATCCCGCCACGACGACTCCCGAGCGACGCCGCCCACAGCCCTCCCACGCGAATCCCTCGCCTCGAAGGCACAATAGGGCATATTAAACTCTCCCATCGGGCGGCTTCCGAATCCGCGCCGCGACGGCATGCGATCTCGCCCGGCCGCGCGGCCGGCTGGCGGGAGCCTAACAGTCCCAACGCGCTTATAGCGGAAACGGTTTTTAAGGGTGAGGGAACTCCATCGGCCTCGCGCCCTACGCTTGGTCGGATGTCTTGCGGAACCGCCGGCGGACCGTGTCCTCGATCCTCGGCGTCCTGCTCGCGGTCACGTTCGTCTCGGGTACGTTCATCGCAATCGACTCCTCCGCGCGGGCGACGCTCGACGCGACCCTCGCCGGGATCCCGGGCGACTTCGGCTTCTTCCTGAACGACGCCTCGGTGAACTACAGCCTGCTCCGATCCGAAATCGCGAGCGTAGCGGGCGTCATCGACGCCTCGGTGTACCGCAGCATCTACATCGGCGAGATCGACAACCCGAACCCCAGCGGCCCGGGGTACGGGTACGCGGGCTTCTTCGGCTCGCTCGGAATCGACCCGGATCACCTGCCGTACATGCTTCGGGACGCTCCGCTCAACGGATCGCTCGACCTCCGGCGAGGAGAGATCGGGCTCTCGAAAAGCATCGCGGGCCAGCTCCAGGTGGTCGTCGGCGACCGTGTCATTGTCGTGAACCGGGTCAACGACACGATCCGGTACGAGGTGAACCTGACCGTCGGGGCGATCGTCGAGCCCGTCCAGACGGATCTTGGAGTCAATCCGCTCCTACGACCGTCCAACCAGCTCCGGGGCATCCCCACCCAGTTCCCCGACTCGATCGCGTTCGTCCACATCCGCGATGTGGACTGGCTCAACGGGCAACTGAACCAGAGCGGCTACGGCTTCTCCCTGCACGGAGAGGTCTGGATCGACCGCGCCCACTACGTGAACCCGTACGACGTCGAGCAGACGCAGCGGAACCTCGAGCGAATCCAACGCCGACTCCAGATCCTGATTGGCCCGCAGGGCTACGTATCGGACAACATCCTGTCCCGCCTCCAGAACTTCGCGGATCGAATCGCGTCGTTGCGGATTCAGTACCTCTTGCTGTCGATGCCGGTGGTCCTGCTCGGCGTATACCTCGGCGCCGTCGGCGTGGACCTGAGCCACGCGGAGCGGCGGCGGGAGCTCGCGGTCCTCAAGACCCGCGGGGCCCGCCGGGGGCAGGTGATCGGCCTCCTGATCCTCGAGGCGGTCACGGGCGGACTCATTGCGGCCGTCCTGGGGCTCGCCGCGGGCGTCGCATTGAGCCGGTTCCTCTTGGGCGTGGTGAACCCGGACTTCAGCGGGTCCCTTCCGTACGAGGCGTTCGTCCTGACGCCGGACACCGTGATCATCGTGGGTTTCCTCAGCGTCTCCCTGATGGCGGTCGTTGCGTACCGGTCCGCGAAACGGACATCGAGCCTCCCGATCATCGAGTCGCTCCGTTTCTACTCGCCGGGCGAGACGAAGATCCACTACAGCCCTCGGAACGATGTAATCCTCGTCGCCGTCGGCGTCTCGGATTACGTCCTCGTGTGGTGGCGGGGAGGCCAAGTCACGAGCCTGTGGACGTACCTCCTCGGACTCATCCCGTTCATCCTGCTCCCGTTCGTCCCGATCATGCTGATCGTCGGGCTGACGCGCCTGCTGACGCGGTCGACGGGGAGGGTGTACGACGTCTTCTCGCGCGTCACCCGGCTGCTGACGAAGGACCTCGCGTACATCATCCGCAAGAACCTGAGCCGGAACCCGCGGCGCTCCGCGAACGTCGCGATCATCATCGCCCTGGGCCTCGCGTTCGGGGTCTTCTCGTTGTCCGTCCTCGCGACGAACGAGACGCACCTCGAGCGGGAGATCCGCGCGGGCGTCGGGGCGGACGCGGCCGTCTTCCCGGCATACACCACGGACGAGTCGGACGAGACCGCGAACCTGACCGCCGTCCCCGGCGTCTCAGGAGTCGCCCGGATCGAGAGCTTCTCGGGGGTGACTCCCGGCTACTGCTGCGCCCTGGTCTACGGGTTCGACCCGGACGCGTACTTCGCCGTGGCGCAGCCGGAATCCTGGGAATTCGTCGATGGCAATGCCCAGGCCGCCCATGACGTCCTCGCGACGCCGGGCCAGGTCGTGGTCTCCCAATCGTACTACGACCAGGCGTTCATCGAAGTCGGCGATCGGATCGCGCTCTACATGACGGCGTACGATCGGAACGGGTCGTACGTGGGCACGGTCCAGGAGAATGTCACGGTCGGGACCGTCGTGAGGTTCCTGCCCGGCATCGGATACGGCCTTTCGCGGGAGTCCGCGATCTACGCGAGCCTCGAGACGCTGCGGCCGTTCGAGGGCTTGGCGTCGTCGGTGTTCGGTCCCGGGGCGTCCCGGTACCTCGTGGACATCCGGCCCGGCGCGGACTGGCGGAGCGTGAAGGCCGGTCTCCTCACCGTGCCGGCGGTCTCGTACGTCCAGGTGGTGGACGAGATGATCGAACAACAGAGTTCGAATCCCTTCTCCCGGGCGTTGTACGGGTTCATCGCGATGGAGATCGCCTTCATCATCGTCATCCTGACCGCCGGCGTGGGCCTGATCCTGTACGCCGCGAGCCTCGAGCGGGACGTCGAGTTCGCCGCGATCATCGCCCGCGGATCGAGCGGCTGGCAGACGGCCCGACTGCTCGTCGGGGAAGCGCTCGTCATCATGCTCGTCGGCCTCGTGATCGGGACCGGCGTCGGACTGGGGACCGCGTTCTTCGCGACGCAGTTCCTGTCGACGGGCCCGCCGGGCACCCCGGGGCCCTCTGTCCCCTACTTCTTCGTGTTCCCGTGGGATGCGGTCCTCCTGGTGACGCTGGGACCGGCGGCGATCCTCCTCTCGGCGCTCGTCGTCTCCGGGCGCACGGCGCACCTGAACATCGCCCAGGTCCTCAAGCTCCGGAGCGGATGAGGTGCCGAACATCGCGACGAAGGACCTCATCAAGGTGTACCGAGCCGGGAAGTCGGAGGTGATCGCGCTGCGCGGC
>VBMM01000066.1 GCA_005878415.1 Methanobacteriota archaeon | reverse complement strand
GATCCGGCGGATCTCGGAGGGAGCGATCGGTCGCATGTCGTACTTCTTTCCCGCGGCCATGATCCGGTCCCATAGCTCGGAGCCCCGGCTCCCGTCGAGGAGGTAGACCTCGTACCCGACCTCGGCCGTCCATCCGGTGCGCGTGATGACGACCGGGATCCCCCCGATCTTCGCGTCCATGAAGTAGTAGTAGCCGAGGTCCAGGATCTCCGGCCCGACGAGGTCCCGGAGGACGTCTTTCGACTTCGGCCCTTGCACCTGAAGCGGGGAGACGTCCGGCTCGACGATGTCGACGTCCATGCCGGCGTTCACCGCGACGCCTTTCGCCCAAAGGAGCGTGTCCGAGTTCGCCAGGCTGAGCCAGAACCGGTTCTTCTCGAGGCGAATCAGGACGGGGTCGTTGATAATGCCGCCGTTCTCGTCCGTGATGACAACGTACTTGCCTTGGCCGACCTTGCACGTCGACAGGTCGCGCGGCGTGAGGAGCTCCGCGAACTTGGTGCCGTCCTTCCCGCTGATCTCGACCTGCCGCTCCACGCTCACGTCCCAGAGGGTGACGTGGTTGATCAGGTGCCAGTACTCCTCGAACGGGTCCGTGTACAGGCCGGGGAGGTACATGTGATTGTAGATGTCGTACGCTTTCGCGCCCGCGCGGAGCGTCGCCTCGAAGAACGGGGACTTTCGATACCAGGGCCCGAAGAACAGCGTGCTCTGTCCGTCGTTGTACGGCGTGTCGACCACCTCCGGGGGAGTTGGGCCGGGAACGCGCATCATTTATATGAGAGATTCCTCCCGCGGACCTCGCGGGCGGCGTCAACCTTTTCCCAAGCGACGGTCTTCGGCGGACCTTCGTGACGGAGGTCCACGATTCATGAAGGCACGCAGGCTGGGGCGGCAAGGTCCGAAAGTATCCGAGATCGGCTTGGGCTGCATGAGCATGTCGAAAGTCTATGGACAGCCCGACGAGGTCGAGGCGATCCAGACGATCCATCGTGCGCTGGAGCTCGGAGGGAACTTCCTCGATACCGCCGACGTGTACGGTCCCTTCACAAACGAGAAGCTCGTCGGCCGGGCGATCGCGGGCCGCCGCGAGGACATCGTATTGGCCACGAAATTCGGCCTCGTTCGCTCCGACGAACCAGGCTACCGAGGCGTAGACGGCAGCCCGGCACATGTCCGGAGGGCGTGCCAGGCATCGCTCGAGCGGCTTGGCGTCGACTACATCGACCTCTACTATCTCCACCGAGTCGACCCGAAGACGCCGATCGAGGAGACGGTCGGCGCAATGGCCGATCTCGTCGACGAGGGCAAGGTTCGATATCTCGGCCTCTCGGAGGCTGCGCCGAAGACGATCCGGCGAGCGCACGCGGTCCATCCGATCTCGGCTCTCCAATCCGAGTATTCGCTCTGGACGCGTGACCCGGAAGGGGAAATCCTGTCCACGGTGCGAGAACTCGGCATCGGGTTCGTCGCCTTCAGCCCCCTGGGCCGCGGACTCTTCACCGGAACGATTCGGTCTCCGGACGAGTTCGACGCCGACGACTTCCGACGGTCCCTTCCTCGGTTCCAGGCGGACAATTTCCCGCGGAACCAAGAACTCGTCGAGCGCGTCCGCGCAATTGCGATGGAGAAACGGGTGACCCCGGGGCAGCTCGCACTCGCATGGCTCCTACGCCAAGGGGACGACATCGTCCCAATCCCGGGGACGAAGCGGCGCGAGTTTCTCGAGGAGAATGTCCGCGCCGTCGAGGTGCACCTCACGCGGTCGGACCTCGAACGGATCGACGCGGCAATCCCGAAAGGGGCCGCTGCCGGGGCCCGCTACGCCGACATGTCGTCCGTGAATCGATAGGGCGGAGTGCCCGGGACCCGCGGCGGCCTCGGCCCGGTCCCTCTCGGCACCTCGTGGGTGGGAAGGCTCATGAATGGGAGCCGTCATCCGCAAGGGCGAGGCGGACCATGCCGGGAGAGACGCTGACGCGCAAGCTTGTCAAGTCGCACCTCGCGGAGGGCAAGCCGCAGCCCGGCGAGGAGATTGCACTCCGGATGGACCAAGCGCTCCTCCAGGACGCGACCGGCACCCTGGCGTGGCTCGAGTTCGAGCAGATGGGCCTCGACGGCACGCGGATCCGTCAGGCGACGCAGTACGTCGACCACAACATCCTTCAGACCGGATACGAGAACGCGGACGACCATCGATTCCTGCGCAGCGCGTGCCAGCGGTACGGTGCAATCTTCTCCGGGCCCGGGAACGGGATCAGTCATTGGGCGCACATGGAACGCTACGACATCCCGGGCGAGACGATGCTCGGGTGCGATTCCCACACGCCGCACGCGGGCGCCTGCGGCATGCTCGCGATCGGCGCGGGCGGCTTCGAGGTCGCGAGCGCGATGGCGGGCCAGCCCTATCGGGTGACGATGCCCGAGGTCGTAAACGTCCGCTTGGCAGGGAAATTCAAGCCCTGGGTGAGCGCAAAGGACGTCATCCTCGAACTCCTGAACCGCTTCGACGTGAAGTGGGGGAAGAACAAGGTCCTCGAGTACACGGGCCCGGGACTCAAGGAGCTCACGGTGCCGTCTCGGGGGACGATCGCGAACATGGGCACGGAACTCGGCGCGACCGCGTCCGTCTTCCCGTCCGACGGCCTGACGAAGCAGTTTCTCGCCGCTCAAGGTCGACCGAAAGACTTCACGGCCCTTGTCGCGGACGACGGGGCGGAGTACGACGACACGGTCGACATTGAACTCGGCGAGCTGGAGCCGCTCATCGCCTGTCCGTCGAGCCCGGACAACGTGAAGCCGGTGCGGGAGGTCACCGGCACGGAGGTCGCTCAGGTCGCGGTGGGCAGCAGTGTGAACTCGTCCTTCCGGGATCTGGGCATGGTCGCGAATGCGCTCGACGGAAAGCACGTCGCCGCCGGCGTCTCGATGGCCGTCTCCCCGGGGTCGCGACAGACCCTGCTGCTCATGCTGACGTCCGGGCTGATGACGAAACTGATCAAAGCCGGCGTGCGAGATCTCGAGGTCGCGTGCGGACCGTGCATCGGGATGGGCTTCGCGCCGCCGAGCCGGGGGCCGTCCGTGCGGACGTTCAACCGCAACTTCGAGGGGCGCAGTGGCACCGCGGACGACCGCGTGTATTTGTGCAGCCCCGAGACCGCCGCCGCGACCGCCATCGAAGGTGAGATCGCGGATCCGCGGGACCTCGGGACGATGCCGACGCTGAAGGAACCGACGACGTATCCGATCGACACGTCGGGCTTCGAGATGCCGCCGAAGGACCGGGCGGCCGTGGAGATCATCCGAGGTCCGAACATCGCTCCGCTTCCGGTCGCGGCCCCTCCGAAGGACGCGATGGAGGGCGACGTCCTCATCCGCCTCGGCGACAACATCTCGACGGATCACATCATGCCCGCGGGCGCGAAGTTCCTCCCCCTCCGATCGAACATCCCCGCGATCGCGGAGCACGTCTTCGAGTACGTCGACCCGACCTTCGCGGCGCGCGCGAAGAAGGCGGGAGGCGGCTTCATCGTCGCGGGGGACAACTACGGCCAAGGTTCCTCCCGCGAGCATGCGGCCGTCGCGCCGATGTTCCTCGGCGTGCATCTCGTCCTCGTGAAGAGCTTCGCGCGGATCCACGCGGACAACCTCGTGAACTCGGGGATCCCTCCGGTCACCTTTGCGGACCCGAAGGCGTACGACGTCATCCAACAGGGGGACCGGCTCCGGATCACGAACGTCCTCGCCGCCATCCGCGGGGAGCGGGAGGCCGACGTGGAGGACGTCACGCGCGGCATGCACACCTCCGTCCGCGTCCAGCTCCGACCGTACCAACGGGAGGTCCTCGTCGCGGGCGGCGGCATCCGCTACGCGCAACAGCGCCGGTCGCGCTGAGCCGCGCGGGTTTAAGTCGGCCCTCCGTTATCCGCCATGAGGAGGCGAGGACCGTGGTGATGATCGTCAAGAAGGGGACCCTTCCGGCGACGCCGCACACGGAGTTCTACGCGATCCCGGGCGTCCTCGCGCGGGAGGAGATCCACGGCAGCTACGGCTTCAGCGGCGCGTGGTCCCGCAAAGTGCACGTCCGCTACTATCCGACGGAGCAGGTGAAAGCCCCGCGGAAGGCGGACTTCGACCTCGTCCCCGAGTTTCCTCCGGAAGCGGACATCCTCCAGCCGTACCACATCACGACGGGCCTGATGCCGTTCGAGAAGGATGCGATCCGATCCCGCAGGCCGATCGTCCACGGCCCCCGGACCACCCTGTCGATCTCGAAGCCCACGACCTCGATGCCGCCGGAGACGTTCTTCCGGAACGGCGAGCGGCATGAGGTGTACTTCGTGCAGGAAGGAGTAGGCGTCGTCCGATCGGAGTACGGCGACCTGGGGTTCCGCAAGGACGTCTACATCGCGATCCCGAAAGGCACGACCTACCGGGTCGAGCTGACCTCGCCGAAGGCGTGGTTCCTCCTCATCGAGTCGATCTACCCGATCAACTTCGCGCCGCACTACTTCAACAAGGAAGGCCAGGCGACCCTGATGTCGCCGGTTGTCGAGACGGAGATCGAGACGCCGACGCTGCCGCCGTTCCGGGACGCGCGGGGCGAGTACCCGATCGACGTCAAGCATTCCGGCGGCAAGGTCACGCGTATCACGCTCGGCCACCATCCGTTCGACCTCTCGGGGTGGGAAGGCGCCCTATACCCGTTCGTGTTCGACATCAAGAGTCACCACGGCATCGCGCGGGAGATTCACACCGCGCCGCCGATGCACCAGACGTTCCAGTCGGGAAACGTGCCGCATTCGGGATTCTCCCTGTGCTCGTTTGTCCCGGTGATGGCGGGCTGGCACCCCCGCGAGGTGCCCGCGCCGTACGCGCACTTCAACGTCGACTCGGACGAACTCATGTTCTTCTGCAATCCGTTCTACGGGGCGCGGGAGGGCGTCGTCGAGGAAGGCTCCTTCACATTCCATCCGGGCGCGACGCCGCATAGTCCGCAAGGCAACGCCGCGCAGAAGTCCCTCGCGGGCCGCGGGAAGGTCCAGGGCCGCCTCGCCGTCATGCTGGACACGTACTTCGAGAGCATGCGCATCACGACCCAGGGCTATGCGTACCGCGACCCGGAGTACGTCCTCAGCTGGGACGAAGGCCGCGTGCACGCGCCGAAAGGCGAAGGCTGGGAGTCGCCGTCCGCGTGAGGCGTTCCATGCAGACGCCGACGATCCCGGTCCGCCTCGTGTCGCCCACGTTCAAGCCGGAAGTCCTCCAGGAGGTCCTCGACGTCTCCCGACCCTTCATCGCGGAGGGCCATTTCCTCTATCCTGCGGACACGGACGGCGATCACACGCGCGGCTTCTTCGCGATCGAGCCTGTCACCGCACACGCCGGGTTCGTCGACGCGATCGCGGACGACATGGCGGCCTGGGCGCTGCGGGAAGGCATCGACGTGGACATGGTCTTCGCGCCCGCGCAACCGGCCGTGCGGCCCCTCGCCGATGCGCTCGCCAAGCGACTCCGTCGCTCCGTGGCATACTGGGATTACCGGCCGAGCGGCCGGTTCGGCGACGCACTCGTCGAAGGATGGGTTCCCGGGGGCTCGAAGGTCCTCGCCCTCAACGGCGTGAGCCTCCAGGGACGGTGCGTCGGCCTGCGCCTCCCGCAGTTCGTGGAGCGACTCGGAGGGGACGTGACCTCGGCCGCGGTCTTCGCCAAGGGGACCACGGACCTGGTGCACCGGACGGAGGAACGTTTCGGCCCCCACTTCTACAGCACCCTCCAGGTCGACGTCCCCGTCTATCCGCCGGCTGCGTGCCCGATGTGCGCCGCGACGAATCGCCCGCCGGTCTCCTGGAAGGAATTCGCGGACGGCCCGCGGCCATGAAGCTCGTGACCTGCTCCCGAGGCGGGTCGAATCCTCGACTCGGTGCCGTCATCGGGTCGTGGGACCGCTGGGAATGGATCGTGGACCTGCACGACGCGAACCCCCAGCTTCCCGCCGACATGATGGCGTTCATCGATGCGGCGGGCGGACTCACCGGCGACGTCTGGGAACGGGCGAGTCGGACCGTCGCCTCCGTCGAGAAGGAGCTCCGCCGTGGAAAGAATCCCGCCGCCATCCGACCTTCGGAGGCGACCATCCACGTCCCAATCCATCCGCGCCTCCTCCGAGATTTCCTGGCGTTCCGCGGACATGTCGCACGCACCCGGGCAGCGATGGGGAGCGTTGTCCCGCCGGAATGGGACGCCCTCCCCGCCTATTACAACGGCAATCATCTGAACGTCGTCGGGCCAAGCGACGCGGTTACGCCGCTGCGGTACACGATCGTCGATGCGGGCCGACGGAGAGTCGTCGCCTCGTCGAAGCTCGACTACGAAGCGGAGGTCGGCTACGTCCTCGGGCGAGGCGGCTGGAAGATCGCCGCGAAGGAGGCGGCGGCCCACCTGTTCGGCCTGACGATCTTCAACGATTTCTCGGCGCGGGACATTCAGATGACCGCGGGACGGATCGGCATGGGCCCCGCGCCGGGCAAGGACTGGGCGACCGCGCTCGGGCCGTGCATCGTCACGCGGGATCAACTCGGCGAGTTGCGCGACCAATCCGTCGCGGTCCGGGTGAACGGAGAGGAACGGTCGCGCGGCCGATATGACGAGCTCGTCCACCGGAATCCGCTCGTCAAGGAAGGTGAGCGGGCCCTGTGGTCCTTCCCGGAGATGCTCGAGCACCTCTCGTATGCACAGACGATCCACGCCGGCGAAGTCTGGGGCAGCGGAACGATCCCGGGCGGATGTGAACTCGAGCGGGGCGACAAGGCGCGGTACCTGAATCCGGGCGATCGAGTCGAGATCGAAATCGAGGGCATCGGCGTCCTCGCGAACTCGATCGGGCCCGCGACCTGACCGTCGGCGAGATCGCGCGGACGTCCGTGCGAACCGGTGCCACGAAAGGGTTATCGCCCCGGGTTCCCCTCCGAGAACGGTGACGGAATGCCCGCTCCCGCGTTCATGAAACTGAAGGTGGACCACAAGACCGTCCTGTGTCGGGACCTGAACACCTATCGATCCCTGCGCGACTTCCTGCTGAACAGCGGTTATATCGGCGTGTACGAGACGGAGCGGGTCGGCGAAGAGAAGACCGCCATGGCGACGTTCGCGTGCCGGAGCGGCCTGACGGGCGAATGCCTCGCGGTCGTCATGGGGCTGAGCGCCCCGAACGAGGTGTCCCATGCCCAGGCTCCGTTCGTCTACGGGTTCGCGGGCCAGCCGCAGAAGGACGCGCACACGTACATGCAGCACTTGGCGCTCCGGACGACGGACCTCGCGAAGCTCAAGGCCCACCTCGAATCGAAAGGCGGCGAGTTCCTCACGCCGATCTACAAGGACAAGGATTCGTTCGGCCCGCTGCTCCAAGCCTTCACGCGCGAACTGTTCGACGACGAGTGGTTCTTCATCGAGTTCGTCCAGAGGGACTACGATCCGGACGCCGTGAGCGCGGGCGGGACGCGGTTCGTGCAGAACACGGTCAAATCCCTGTACGTCTCGAAGCAGGAGGAGTTCCGCGAGTGGGAGAAGACCGGCAAGAAGCGGAAGTTCCTCGATGGCGTGCCGGAGAAGGACCGGTCGAAGCTGCTCCAGGACATCTTCGCGAACACGGAGCCGAAAGGGTACGTTCAGACGGTCGCGCCGGTCGCTCGAAACGTCAGGCTCGCGTGATCAGTCGCGCGCCGCCGGGATTTTTCGAACGACGCCTTCGAGATCTTCCGGGCCGTTGACGTCGAGGAAGGAAGAAAGATCCGGATCGGCGAGTCGCAGGCGAGGCGGGTCCACGAACACTGCATCGAGCTGGTCCACCAGCGCGGAGGGCGACGGTACATCGGGGTGGCTGGCGAGCACGTCGAGGACTACCTTCCGGCGGGAGACCGCGCGGACGGGGTCAATCACGTCGAACCTCGGCACGGCGGCGTCCCTCTCTCCGATCGAGTCGAGCAGGAGACGAAACAGCGCGGGCTGCAGGAGGGGTGCATCGCATGGCGCAACGAGGACTCGATCGCCACGGGCCCCCTCAAATCCGCATCGGAAGCCCTCGATCGGTCCTTGGCCGCCGCGGCGATCAGGGGCGAACGCCGCCTCGGGCACCACGGACCGCAGGGCCGCTTCCGTCTCCGCGTTCGCGACGGAGACGAGGATCTCTTCCGCCAGAGTCACCATGACGTCAGCGACCCGCCGGATCATCGGCACGCCGCCGATGTCGAGCAAGGATTTGGGACGTCCAAATCGACGTGACTGGCCTCCCGCGAGGATCAAGGCCGTGTCCACGGACGAGGAATGGGCTCTCCGCTTCAAAAGGACGGTTCGGGCCGGTGGCCCCGGGCCGTGGACCGGGCCAGGCAAGGAAAGATAAGCCGTGGTCGCATGCCAGAATCGTGGCTGCGCCCCGGCGGCAGAAGGGCGTACGGCGCGTGAGCTCGATCCCCTTTGGACTCGGATTCACGAAGCCGCACAACTACCGCGAAGTCCTCCGATCCGCGTGGAACAACAAGCGCCGGCCCTTGCTCACGATGCGCATCCTTCGGAACGGGGTGTGCGATGGCTGCGCCCTCGGGACGACAGGGCTCCGGGACTTCACGATGGAGGGGATCCACCTCTGCACGGTCCGCCTGGACCTCCTGCCGCTGAACACGATGGGACGACTCCGGACGAAGATCCTGAAGGACGTTAAGCCCCTCGGATCGAAGTCCTCGAGCGAACTGCGAGAGCTCGGCCGCCTCGCATACCCGATGGTGCGGGACCGCGGCGACGCGGGCTTCCGCCGAATCCCCTGGGACGAGGCGCTCGACATCGCCGCGACCGGCATTAAGGCGACGACCCCGGACCGGATCGCGTTCTTCATCACCTCCCGCGGGATGACGAACGAGTCGTACTACGTCGCGTCGAAGGTCGCGCGGTTCATCGGCACGAACCACATCGACAACTCGAGCCGGCCGTGCCACTCCCCCAGCACGACGGCGATGAAGGACACGCTCGGCGTCGCCGCCTCGACGTGCTCATACACGGACTGGATCGGCTCCGACCTCATCGTCTTCTTCGGCTCCGACGTCCCGAACAACCAGCCCGTGACGATGAAGTACCTGTACTATGCGAAGCAGCTCGGGACGAAGATCGCGGTCGTGAACCCGATGCGGGAGCCGGGACTCGAGCGGTACTGGGTGCCGTCGGTCCCCCGCAGCGCCCTCTTCGGCACGCACTTCGCCGACGAGTTCTTCGCGGTCCACACGGGAGGCGACATCGCCTTCATCACGGGCGTCCTCAAGCATATGCTCGAGAACAACTGGATCGACGACGCGTTCGTCGAGAAGCACACGACCGGCTTCTATGCGCTGCGCGTGCTGCTCGTGTCGGAGCCCTGGGAGGAGCTCGAACGCCAGGCAGGCGTCTCGCGGGAACGGATGCTCGACTTCGCGCGGATGTACCACGAAGCGCGCTCCGCCGTCTTCGTGTGGAGCATGGGGATCACGCACCACCGGTTCGGCGTGGACAACGTCAAGGCGATCGTGAACCTCGGGCTTGTGCGCGGGATCGTCGGTCGGGAGAAGTGCGGCCTCATGCCGATCCGGGGGCACAGCGGCGTCCAGGGCGGCTCCGAGATGGGAGCCCAGCCGGGGGCGTACGGCCTCGGGTTCCCGGTCGACGACGAGAACGCGGACCGGTTCGCGAAGATTTGGGGCTTCCGGCCTCCGACAATCGGCGGCATGACGGCGGTCGGGATGATCGACGCGGCGCACGAGGGCCTCCTCGACGTCCTGTATCAGGCGGGAGGCAACTTCCTCGAGACGCTACCGGAACCGGATTACGTCCGGGAGGCGCTCGGACGCATCCCCCTCCGGGTCCACCAGGACCTCGTCCTCACGACATCGATGCTCGTGGAGCCGGCGGAGAAGGTCCTCCTGTTCCCGGCCCAGACGCGGTACGAGCAGCGCGGCGGCGGCACCGAGACGTCCACGGAGCGGCGCGTGTACTTCTCCCCCCAGATCCCCCGCCGGCGGGTCGGCGAGGCGCGCGCCGAGTGGGAGATCTTCATGAACCTCGCCGAACGCGCCATCCCGAGCGCCACGCGGCTCGTGCACTTCAAGGACGCCGCCGCCATCCGTCGGGAGATCGCCCAGGCGATCCCGACCTACGAGGGCATCCAGAACCTCGCATCGAAGGGCGACGCCTTCCAATATGGCGGGACGCGCCTCTGCGAGGGCGGCGTCTTCCCCACACCGGAGGGCAGGGCGCGCTTCACGCCAGTCGGGCTCCCGGACACGGACATCCCGGACGGAGCGTTCCTGCTGAGCACGCGGCGCGGGAAGCAGTTCAACTCGATGATCCACGGCGACGTTGACTTCCTACTGGGCGCAGGTCGGCGGGACGTCCTCATGTCGGCCGAGGACGCGAAGGCGCTCGGCGTAGCGGAGGGCGAGGAGGTCCTCGTCACGAGCACGCTCGGGTCGCTGCGGGGCCCCGTCCGCATCGCTCCGATCCGCCCGCGGAACGTCCAGATCTATTGGCCGGAAGGCAACGTCTTGATCCGCCGCGGCGTCGTTGATCGCAATTGCGAGATGCCGGATTACAACGCCCTCGTGCGCATCACGAAGGCCCCGAGGCGCGAGGCGGCGCCGTGAACCGCCCTGGACCGACCGCGACCGCGGCCGTCTGGAAGCGGAGCCCGGGGCGCCTCGTCGAGGAAGGCGACCGTCTCGCGGCGGAGGAGCCGTTGGAGATCCGCGTGGAGCACGGCGGAAAAGGCCACGCCCCCACGTCGCTCGCCGTGACGATGCGGACGCCGGGAAACGACTTCGAGCTCGCGGCCGGATTCCTCCTGACGGAGGGGATCGTCTCCCGGAAGCGGGACCTCGCACGCATCGAGTACTGCACGGACGCCGGCGTGCCGCAGGAGTACAACATCGTGAGCGCGGTCCTCCGGCCCGAGGTCGAGTTCAATGCGGACCGGCTGAGCCGCCACTTCTACATGTCGTCCAGCTGCGGCGTCTGCGGCAAGACATCCCTGGAGGCGGTCCGCGTGGCCGCCCGCCATCCGATCCCGAAAGACACGCCCCTTACCGCCGCCGAGACGATCGCCGCGATCCCGGAGCGCCTCCGGACCGGGCAGACGCTCTTCTCGCAGACGGGCGGACTCCACGCCGCGGGGCTGTTCGACGCCGCGGGCCGCCGCGGGGGCGTGCGAGAGGACGTCGGCCGGCACAATGCGGTCGACAAGGTCGTCGGCGAACAGTTCCTCGCGGACCGCATCCCGCTGTCGGACCGGATCCTCGCCGTGAGCGGCCGCGCGAGCTTCGAGATCATGCAGAAGGCCGCCGTGGCGGGCGTGCCGTTCGTCGTCGCGGTCGGGGCGCCCTCCAGCCTGGCGGTCACCCTGGCGAACGAGTTCGGCATGACGCTCGTCGGATTTGCGCGAGGCGAGCGATTCAACGTGTACGCGGGCCGACACCGGATCGCGGGCCTCTCCGCGTAGGCCGCTCGCAGGCCAAACGAGGCCGTTCTCCTCCCTGGGACCGGCTGGGATTATACCTCTACTTAGAGGTACGACGTCGGCAAGGGAGCGTGATCTCCCCAGGCGCTTCCACCGATCCGTTAAATACGCTGCCGCTGCTTGCGGCCGCTCCGGGGTACCGGTCATCGCTCCGAATGCGACGCTCACGGCGATCCGCGGCGTGCGGGTCGGTCACGCTCAGGACCTCCGACGGCGGACCGGCACGACGGTCGTCCTCCTCGACCCGCCGGCGATGGCCTTCTCGGATTCCCGCGGCGGATGGCCGGGGACGTAC
>VBMM01000286.1 GCA_005878415.1 Methanobacteriota archaeon | reverse complement strand
GATCAACTTGGCGCATGGGCGCTGACGGAGCCGGAGGCGGGCAGCGATGCGGGGAATCTGCAGACGACCGCCCGCCTCGAGCGAGGGCAGTGGATCCTGAACGGCCAGAAGCGGTTCATCTCGAACGGGAGCATCGCCGACCTCATCCAGGTCTACGCCCGCGAGCCGGGCTCGAAGCGCCACGAAGGCATCTCGCTCTTCCTCGTCCCGAAAGACGCCCCCGGGTTCAAGGTCACCCACGTCGAGACGAAATCGAAGCTGGGCCTGCGGGCAAGCCCGACCGCGGACCTCGCCTTCGAGGACTGCCGTATCCCGGAAGAGAATCTGATCGGGAAGCGAGGGGACGGCTGGACGCAGGCGATGAAGACCCTCAACAGTGGCCGGATCGGGATCGCTGCGGGAGCCGTGGGCGTGGCGAAGGCGGCCCTCGACGCCGCAACGAAGTACGTGAAAGAGCGCAAGGCGTTCGGGCGGCCGATCGGGGACTTCCAGCTGATCCGCGAGATGATCGCGCAATCCGCCGTCGAGATCGATGCCGCTCGGCTGCTCACGCTCCGGGCGGCGCACATGCGCGACCAGGGCCTCGACAACACGCTCGAGGTCTCCATGGCGAAGCTCTTTGGAGCGCAGATGGCCCAACGCGTGACCGATTGGGCCGTCCAGGTGCATGGCGGGTACGGTTTCAGCGGGGAATTCGACGTCGAGCGGTACTACCGGGACGCGCGCATCCTCGGCCTATACGAGGGGACGAACGAGATCCAGAAGCTCATCATCGCGGAGCGGATCCTCGGTCCCGCGGCGAATAAGTGAGGTCCGACGGATGGCCGCCTCGGCCGGAGATTGCATTTTCTGCAAGATCGTCCGCCGCGAGATGCCCGCGAGCGTCGTCCGCGAGGACGACTCCACCCTTGCGTTCCTGGACATCCGGCCAATGAACCCGGGGCACGTGCTCGTGATCCCGAAAACGCATGCCGTGTACGTCGAGGACCTGCCACCCGGAGGCGCGGGGCCCGTCCTCGAAGCCGCCGGGGAGGTCTCGCGTGCGTTGCGCTCGAGCGGAATCCGGTGCGAGGCCGTGAGCTTCTACCTGGCGAACGGGAGCGAAGCAGGACAGGAGGTGCGTCACTCGCATCTCCACCTCATCCCGCGGTGGCGCGGAGACGGATTTGGATTGCGGACTGCACCGGGCTACGGGCGGATCGCAGGACGCGAGGAACTCGACGGCATCGCGGCGAAGATCCGCAGGGCGATCGGGACTCAGTGAGCGAAGCGTTTCCGGATCGCCTCGAGATCGGACGCCGCCAGCCGTTGTCGTGCGGTGGGGTATAGGCTCGTCCTCTCCTTGCGGAAGTGGTCCCAGAGGAACTGCACGAGGAAGATCCCGTGGCGGTTCGCCTCCTGGATCGCCGACCAAGACGGCTGTCGGCCCAAGGCCCGGCGGGCGTCCTTGAATTTCTCGACGCCTCGGCGGATTTCGGCATGCTCATAACCGACGACGTTCACGAGCGTCCCGTACCGACCGATCGCCGCTTCCAGCCTGGGGAGGATCGTTTCGTCCTCGGCCGCCAGGAACGGCAGCAGCTCGTCGTCGAAGAACCGGATCGCTTCGTCGAGGATGATCCCGTTCTCCTCGCTTGCGTCCCGCGTCGCCATCATCTCGTCGAGGGTCGCCTCGAGCTCCGTGAGCTTGTCGACGAAGTCCGCGTGGTCCGCGAGGACCGCGGAGAACGGATCGTCGTCCGGGACGTCCCCCATCGAAGGACGCTAGCCGACTTCCGGGTAAAAGGATGCGCTCTAGGGCGCGAAGCGCCCGGGCGTCCTCGGAAACGGCACCGCGTCGCGGATGTGTTCGAGTTTGCAGATCCACTGGAGGAGGCGCTCCATCCCCATCCCGAATCCCGCGTGCTGGACGCTCCCGTATCGGCGGGAGTCGAGGTACCATGCGTACGCTTTCGGATCCTCGCCTTGCTCGACCAGGGCCTTCTTGATCGTCTCG
>VBMM01000285.1 GCA_005878415.1 Methanobacteriota archaeon | reverse complement strand
CCGAAGGAGAAGATCGCGTACGCGGTCCACTTCGAACCGGCGTCCGCCATCGGACCTCTCTTGCAGGATCTCGCCTCGACCCCAGCCAAGAAACCGGCGCTTTCCAAGGGACGAAATCCTTAATACCGCCCCGCAACTTGGCCCGCTGAGGTCCGACATGTCCTACGATGTCGCGGGTCTGGGTCTCGGCGGCGAGAAGAAGGGGAAGCGGAAGATGTACATGTACGTCGGGATCGCCGTCGTGCTCATCGTCGTCGTAATCGTCGTGGTCTGGTGGGCTTACTTCCGGATGTAGGGTAGCCGGCGGAGCCAGGTCACGCCTACAAACCGGATCCAGTCGATCCGGGATTCGGGTATTGGTGAGATCGCGCAGCGTTAGGGCATCCAGTTCCCCGTTCATGCCCAACTCGAAGTGGCACCGATCTACGCCTGACCTTGGCTGTTTCGATTATCTAGAAGAGTACTCGAGGCTTGAGGACTGGCCTCGCCCCTGAACTTAACCTTCTCAAATCCGCGGTAGTCCTCGTCACGGAGTGTGTGCAACTCCTCGACATACTCCTCGAGAGCGCGTTCGGCGCGTTTCTTTCTTTGACGTGATTGATCTTGCGGCGCGGCGCCAGGCTGTCCGCTGTACAGCAGGTAGCGCAGTGCGTTGAGGTTGTTGGGGACGTCAACGAGCGTGGACGTTCTTGGTGTCGTGGTCGCCACGATGCGCATCGTATACGGCCCTTTTCTGCCCAATCGTTTCTCTTCGTCTGCCGACAAGTAGACCTTCGCTTCCCGACTCGCCTCGTTTACGCTATCCTGAATGCTGTCGAGCCCGTTTCCCTTTCCAGTCGTCATATCTTTCGGCAAGACGATTTCGAATCCAACATTGTCCTGTTCCGGGTGGAGAACTGCGTTACTACCCGACTGATCCTTATATTCGATCCGCGCGCCACTCGTTGTCAACGCCGTGTTGATGGGTACCACGAGACTTTTGAAATAGTTCACTGCAAACGCCCGTGGGACGCTAAGCTTGCTGACATGCCAAACACCGAGGAACACCGCTACGAGCGAGAAAACGCTAGCAATCGGTTTCACATAGAAGTCGACATTAATCCAAATTCCAACCACCGAACCCGCGGCAATGAGGCCTACGGACAACAAGTCTAGCGGGTTCCTAGGCAATGCCCTAATCTGCCTTCCCAGGCTCGTTAGTCGGACCATTCGACTTTCCACCCACTGCAGGCATCGAATCGACATTTGATAAAGTCGACCTGCTTGTAGAGACCCGCAGCAGGGCTCTCACCCGTCAGGGCCACCGCAAACTGCCCGGACTCCACCGATAGCGGACATGGGAAGAGATTCGATAGACGGAGGTCGGTGCGATTTGTTCGAGCCGATCCTGCGGAGGCTCTCGGAAACTGCTGTCAAACGCCTCAGGCGTCGATACTGCGAGGCGGCCTGACTGGGATAGGCGTCTCGTGTCATAGGAGAGATAACTTGTCCCTTGAGATAGACCGGACCCTCAATGCCGTCGACTCCGATGGACTCATCACGGAATTCTTAAATAGTGCCGCCTGTATGCTTTGGCCGTCACCCTGTGACACCCTTTTGAACGGGAGTGTTCAGATGTCAACGGTTTCCAGAGAAGTCGAGACCGGCACGACGACGCTCGGGCTCGTATGCAAGGACGGGGTCGTCCTCGCGGCGGACCGGCGTGCGACGGCCGGGACCCTCATCGCGCACAAGCACACGAAGAAAGTGTACAAGCTCGACGAGAACCTCGGCCTGACGACCGCGGGTCTCGTGGGCGATCTGCAGGTCCTCGCGCGGTACATCACCGCCGAAGTCGAGCTCTACAAGCTCAAGCGAGGCGTGACGATGCCCGTCGAGGCGTGCGCGACGCTGACGGCGAACATCCTCAGCGGCAGCCGCTTCTACCCGTACTGGGTCCAACTCGTGATCGGCGGCTGGGACCGGGCGGGGGGACACGTCTACTCGCTCGATGCGGCCGGCGGTTCCCTCCCGGACAAGTTCGTCTCGAGCGGGTCCGGCAGCCCCTACGTCTACGGCGTCCTCGAGGACCACTTCAAGGACGACATGTCGACGGAGGACGGCGCGAACCTCGCGATCCGGGCTGTCACGGCTGCGATGAAGCGGGACGCGGTCTCCGGCGAAGGGATCGACGTCGCGCTCATCACGAAAGACGGATTCAAGATGCTCGACGACAAGGAAGTCGAGAAGCGCAAGTCAAGCATGAAACTGACCTGAGTCCGCAAGCGACATCAGGCCAACGAGACGTCCGATGACCATTGAGGACATTCTGAACGACGCGCGAAGCGTCGTGAAGAAAGTGGTCCCCGACCACGTGGAAATCACGCAAGTCGACTTCGAAGGCCCCACCATCGTGATCTACACGAAGAACATGGATGTCTTCGCGGAGTCGAACGACCTGGTCCGCCAGATCGCGCAGCAGCTACGCCGCCGCATCGTCGTGCGCCCGGATCCGTCTCTCCTGGCATCCCAGGAGGACGCGGAGAAGATCATCCGTGAGGTCATCCCGCCGGAGGCGCAGATCACCGGCGTCTACTTCGAGACGGAGACCGGCGAGGTCACGATCGAGGCGCTCGCGCCCGGCATGGTGATCGGCCGCCACGGGTCGGTCCTGAACGAGATCAAGAAGCGGATCGGATGGGCGCCCAAGGTCGTGCGCACGCCCCCAATCCCCTCGAGGATTTCGCCAGGTCGGCCGGTCGGCGGCCCTGTTGAGCACGCGGGAGTCAAAGGTCCTGATCGACTGTGGCGTGCTCATCTCGGAAGACAACGGCTCGCCGTACCTGAACGCCCCCGAGGTGATGCCGCTCGGCTCGATCGACGCGGTCGTCATCACCCACGCCCATCTGGATCACTCCGGGCTCGTTCCGGCCCTCTACAAGTACGGCTACGACGGGCCGATCTATACGACGCCCCCGACGCGGGACCTCATGTCGTTGCTGCAGATCGATTTCATCAAGGTCGCGATGGGCGAAGCGCGCAAGTCGCCGTACGACTCGAGCAACATCCGCAAGGCCGTGGCGAACACGATCCCGCTCAAGTACGGCGAGACCACGGACATCGCCCCGGACGTCCGGTTGACGTTCCAGAACGCCGGGCACATCCTCGGCTCCGCGGTCGCGCACTTCCACATCGGGGACGGCCTGTACAACGTCGCGATGTCGGGCGACATCAAGTTCGAGAAGACGTGGCTCTTCAACCCGGCCGTCAACAAGTTCCCGCGGCTCGAGACGCTCGTCCTCGAATCGACGTACGGCGGCTACCACGACATCCAACCGTCCCGGCACGAGGCGGCCCAGCAGCTCAAGGAGGTCATCCGTCGAGTCCTGACCCGCGGAGGGAAGGTCTTGGTCCCCGTCTTCGCGGTCGGGCGCTCCCAGGAGGTCATGCTCGTCCTGGAGGACGCGATGCGGAGCCACCAGATCCCGGAGGTGCCGATCTATCTGGACGGCATGATCTGGGAGGCGACTGCGATCCACACCGCGTACCCGGAGTACCTGAACAGCCAGCTCCGGACGCAGATCTTCCAGACCGGCGAGAACCCGTTCCTGTCCCCGATGTTCAAGCGCGTGGAGACATCGGACATGCGGTCGAACATCTGCGACGACGTCGAGCCGTGCATCGTGCTAGCGACGTCCGGGATGATGTCCGGCGGCCCGGTGCTGGAATACTTCAAGTCGTGGGCGGACAACCCGCTCCACGCCCTCCTGTTCGTCGGGTTCCAGTCCGAAGGCTCGCTCGGCCGGCGGATCCAGCGGGAGGCGCGCGAGATCACCCTGACGGATCGTGGGCAGCCGCTCACCCTTCCGATCAAGCTGGACGTCGAGACGATCGACGGCTTCTCCGGCCACTCGGATCGCCTGCAGCTGCTGAACTACGTCGGCACGATGGAGCCGCGACCCGAGCGGGTCATCGTGAACCACGGCGAGGAGTTCAAGTGTTCGGACCTCGCGTCGGGGTTGTACAAGAAGTTCGGCCTCGAGGCGCGGGCGCCGATGAACCTCGAGACGATCCGGCTCAAGTGAGGCCCGATGTCCGCCCGCATGCCGGGGCCCTCGCCCGCTTGGAGGCGCTGGATCCCCGGCAGCACGGTCATCGTGTTCCTGCTCCTCTCGGGCGCCCTGTGGATGGCATCCATCGCCGCCGACGCCATCGGTCAGGCGGTCCTCGTGGTCGTGTTCCTCGCGGTCGCGGCCTTCGTCCCCCTCGCCTGGCTCGGCGAGCGTATCTGGGCCCGGCCGTTGTGGGCGTTGCGGGTTCACGACGATCCCGAGGCCGTCACGTCCGCGGTGCGGGACGCGTTGCACGACCGGTTGCCGAGGCAGGTCGCTGCCAAGGACGGCCCTGAGGGTCTCTTCCGTCGGTGTGAGACGCTGCTCCGGATCGACGATCCGGGCTGTTGGGTCGGGGTCCAGAGGTCGGGCGATCAGAGCGGGACAACGGTCCTCCTCCTTCCGCGGTCTCGGGATCGCCGATCGATTGACGCGCTCCGCGCCCGGATCCACTCTCGCCTGGAGAGCGGCTGAGAGAAAGCAAACCTTTTGTGGACCACCGCGATGGGCTGCCGTGCGTCGCCCCTTCTACGAGAAAGTCGAGGACCTCGTGACGCCAGAAGCGTTCGACGCGCAGGTCGACTCGGCGATCGCCGAATGGGGCGGTCTGCTGGACCGCGACACCGCGGCAATGGTCGTCGTCGAGCGTCTGGGGCGGAGCGTGGCGTCGTTCGCCCGCATCGCGGATCTTGAGGAGGGCATGGAGGCCAATCTCCGCGCCACGGTCGTCGGGATCTCGCCGGTCCGCACGTTCACCCGCCAGGACGGCACCCCGGGTCGGGTGGCGAACCTCGAGCTGCGGGACGAGAGCGGATTCTGCCGCTTCGCCCTCTGGGACGACGACGTCGGGCTCGTGGACCGTGGGAAGGTCGCCGTCGGCGCCACGGTCCGCGCCCTCGACTGCTACGTCAAGCGGACGAACTTCGGACTCGACGTGTCCCGTGGCAAGTTCGGCGCGCTCGTCGTGGAGGCACCCTGAATGGACGGACACGCGGACGGCTGGTCGTACGCGAACAACTGGCACATCGCCGTCTTCTTCCTGGCCCTGGCGATGATGCTGCTTGGGATCGGGTCTCTCGCCGTGGTCGCCTTCGGCGACGCCGCGGGGATGGCGGGTCTCTCGCTCCTCGCGATTGCGTCGTTCCTCCTGGT
>VBMM01000236.1 GCA_005878415.1 Methanobacteriota archaeon | reverse complement strand
TCGCAGCGCCCCACCGGCCCTTGCGTTCCAGGAGCTCGCCCTTGCGGAAGACGATCGGTGCGTTCTGCGGATCCTTGCCGAGGGCTCGCGTGAACAGCGCCTCCGCTGCCTCCGGGTCGCCCAAGTCCAGGAGGGAATCCCCGAGGCCGAGCGCCGAGCGCGCCTCGGCCGGATCCGCGTCGAGGACCGCTTGAAAGAGCAGGATCGCCTCGTTCGGATGGCCGTCCCGTCGCAGCTGCTCCGCCCGGAGGGCGATGTCCCCTCCCTTCGAGGGATCGATCTTGAGCACCTCGCGCAGCGCGTCCACGGCGTCGGCGAGCCGGCCGCTCCCGAACAGGAGGTTCGCGCGCTCGAGCCAGGCCTGGCGGTTCCTCCGGTCGAGATTGATGACGCGCGCATAACACTGCAACGCCTCCACCGAGCGACTCAGGAGGACGAGCAGCTGCGCCCGATCGAACCACACGGAGATGTCCTCGGGATGCGCGCGGGATAGTCGGTCGTAGCAAGAGAGGGCGGCGGCGTAGTCGCCTTGCTCCTGGAAGCCATACGCCTCCTCCCGCAGCCGGGACGCTCGTTGCTCGTCTTCGACCTCACCGGGGACCAATTCGTAGCGAATCGCCCTAGCGAGAACGTCCGAGACCCCTTTGCATTGCGTCAGCGCTTTCCCATCGGCGCCGCGCAAGGCCTCCATGTCGGGAAACGCGGCTGCGATGACGTCCGCCGCCGACTCCGACATCCCGGGGACCGTCCCGAGGAACCGGAGGACCTCGCGACGTGCCACATCCTTCTCGAGCGCGACGAGGCGCTCCGTCGCCGCGCGAGCCTCCGCCTCAACCCGCTGCTCCTTCGAGGCCACCTCCGTTTCGCGGCCCACCAGGAACTCTTCCTTCGCCCGGAGCTCCTCCGACCGGGAGCGGACCCAAGACTCGACGTCCGCGCGTTCCTTCTCGACGACGCCCTTGATCGCCTCGATTTCGGCGAGCGCTGCGCGGTCGGCGGCGGATTCCTCGGGCTCAGGCTCCGGTTCGGGTTCCGGCCCGGGGCCGGGAGGCTCCGGTAGCGGCAACGGGGGTTCCGGACGCGGGACCGGATCCGGCGGAGGGGGTTGGGGAGTGGGCAAAGCGTCCTCCTCGGGACGCTCGGGCTCGATGTCCGGCGTTGCGGCTCCGGGCTCCGGCTCCAAGGGCGCGAACTCTTCCTCCTCGACCTCCGGGAGCGGTGGCGGCGGTGAAGGCTCCACCGCGGCCTCGACGACTTCCGTCTCCATGGGCCTCGTGGCGGGCTCGGTACTCGCAGGAGGTTCGCCCAAGTCGTCGTACAACGCCTCGGCATGCTCGAGAACCTCGCTGCGGAGCCGATACTCGGATGCGAGGTGCGAGGGCATCCATCCGGACGAGGATAGGTAGCGGCAAACCGCCGCGAGGGCCGCGCGCTCCTCCCGACTCGTCGGCGGCTCCCGCCGCCCGGCTTGGAGGAAGGCGTGGAGGACCTCCGCATCGCCGACGCTGAGCACGGGCTGTGCGTCCGCATCGAGCCGAAGGAGGTGAACCAGACGGACCGCATCGGCGGAGGCCGTCTCGGATCGCGGCGTGTGCCACTCGACCTGATCCACATCGGCCGCGACGAGCGCGACCTCCCGCGGGTCCACGAGATCGATCAGTGAGGGGCCGGGGAGGATGGCGGGGTTCAGCCACAGCGGGCAATACGCGACGAGGTAGTCGGTGCACGCGCCGCACAGCAAGTCACGACTCGAAGCGCCGCATCGAACGCAGCGCGAGGGGAGCACGCGCGCAAAAAGGAAGGAGGGTCATATAAAGGCTGGCGGACGAATGACAACGCCCGGCAATGAAAGGCCGAGAGCGGACGAAACGCGGGTCGCATGCCGACACCTTAATCGACGGCGAGAGGTTTGAGCAGACCGGTGCGACCGTGGAGCTTCGCATGCGGCGGGCCCGGGCGTCGGAGTACCCAATCCTCTGGGGCGCGACGCTGCAAACGGCGTGGGACGACCTCCCCGAGGACGAGCGGAAGCGCCTCGATCGCCGAAGGTGGGAGGCTCACTTCCGCAAGAAGATCGAGCCGTACTTCGAAGGAAACCGGACCGAGAAGTACATGGCGGAAGGGGCGTCCGGAGAGTTCCTCGGATACCTGGTCCTCGGCGAGAGCGGCTTCCTCACGCCGGAGACGCACGCGTTCATCTACGACATCTGGGTCGTCCCGGAACATCGGGGCAAGGGGGTCGGGAAGTCGCTGGTCGAATGGGCCGGCGAATGGGCGCGGAAGCGCGGTCATCGGAAGATCAAGCTCGAGGTCGCCGAGACGAACGCCCGGGCGCGTCATGTCTACGAGAGCCTCGGCTTCCGCGCCGAGCGCCGGTACATGGGGAGAATCCTCGAGTAGGGCGAGGGGGTCGTTCCGCCGGGGTCGAACTGGGGGAGAAAGGATTATATAACGCGCCCATACTCGTAGGGGCGACAGGGCGAAACATGTTCAACGTCACCCTATCCGAAAACGCGGTGCACAAGCTCCGCGACCTGATTGGCCAGCACGGGACCTCCGATACCACATACCTTCGGATGTACGTGGCCGGCGGCGGATGCTCCGGCTTCCGATACGGAATGGCGCTCGACAACAAGCTCCATGAAGGCGACGAAGTCCTCGATGCGAACGGGATCAAGGTCGTCGCCGACCCGAACAGCGTGCAGTACCTCGACGGCTCCAGCGTCGACTACACGGAGAGCGTCGCGGGAAGCGGGTTCGTCGTGAGCAACCCGAACAACTGGTCCACGTGCGGTTGTGGCCAGAGCTT
>VBMM01000235.1 GCA_005878415.1 Methanobacteriota archaeon | reverse complement strand
CGTCGGCTCGTGGAACGGCGTCACGACGGATGCCTCCTCGGCAATGACGCCTTTCCCCCAATGCAGGTCGAACGGCCTCGGGACCTTTCGCAGGGACATCGAATCCCTCCGGTCCCCCGAAGGGACTCGTAAGCCTGACTCTTTGCGGTCCGATCGGCTCAGACCCAGATCCCGAGGACGAGCCCCATCGCGAGGAACGAGACCAAGGCGTGGCTCACGTTGAGCCCGACGAGCTTTCCGGGGCGACCTTCGAAGATGCCACCGGTAATCATCCCGAACAGCGGGAACCCGAACCAGACGAGGAGCCCTACGACCAAACCGCCGCCGACCCCGGCCGGCAGCCCGACGTTTGCCAGCCGACCGTACTGGAGGAGAATCCCGAGCACGAACGAGGAGATGAAGGAACCAACGAGCCCTACTACGAACCCTTTCGGCGCCTGCTTTCGCATCGCCTCCTTGTCCGCCTCGGTCCTCCCCAAGGCGGCCATCCACGTCTTCCCGAACAAGGGTCCATACCAGAGTCCCCCAATCACAAAGCTCACGATCGTCGCCGCGATCACCGCGATGAAAAAGTTCGCATCTAGCATCAGTGCCATACGAGTTCCCCTCGGGTCGCGGGAGCCGACGGACCGGTCTTATACTTATCCCACGACCGACCAAGGATGAAGGCGAGGACGGAACTTCTCCGCGGTTCCCGGTCGAGCATGCGGCGACTTCATCCGGGACCTGGCACGGCATCCGGGGCCGGCGGTGGGCGCGGCACCGGCGCGGGGGCGCTCGCCTCCGTCGTCGCCTCCTGTTTCGGAGGCCGCATCAGGTCGCGGATCACGGGCGTGTACGGGTCGACGAGGCCGCCCGTGAATCCGCGCTCGCCCAAAGCCGCCACATCGGTTTCCTGGACACCCCCGCCGACGTACAACTCGGCGTCGAGCCCTTCCAAGAGGGCGAGCAGCGCCGGGTCCGGCCCGAGTTCAGTCCCTAGCCGACGCAAGTCCATCACGCAGAGCGACGGAAACCCGATCGAGCGCAGGCGTTTCGCGACGTCCCGCAGTTCGACCTGCCGCTCCCGCGGGTCTCCCCAGACGACCCGACCGTCCCAGTCGAGGCAGGGCAGGACCTCGGACGACAGGCCGTACAGCTCCGCGAACGCGCCGATCCCGACGAGGGTCTTCGACCCCGCGACGACCCGCTCGACGTCGAGCATGTACCCGTCCATGACTTCCTCCGGCTCGCGGCCGCCGGAGTCGAGCCACACATCGCACCGCTTCACCAGGTGGCGCGTCACGTCGAAGTTCGGGTTCGCGCGGTTCACGCCGCTGAGGTCGAGCATGAAGATGCGGGCCGCGTTGTACCGTGGGCCCCCGATCGCGTCCCAATACTCCTGGAACGAGGCGCGGTACGCGGTCGGCTGCAGCCGGCCTTCCGCCCACCGGACGCCCGTCACGCTGGCGACGCGGATGGGCACGAGGTCCAGGATCTTGATGTCGATGAGCGGGTCCGTCTGGATCGGGAGGATTGGGATGCTCAGGACGCTCTTCTTCGCCGACGTCGGCTCGGCGGGCCACAGCCCTCTCTTCTCGCGCCCGAACTGGGCGCGCGCCTCGGCGGTGTCGAAGAAGATCGGGAGGCCCTCATGGCCGCACTCATGACAGACGTACGACCGGCTATCGCTGTCGATCCCTGCGATCGGACCCATCACGAGGAGCTTCGGATGGACCTTCCCGCTCCCGCACCGCGCGCATGCGGCGAAATCGTTCGGTCCGAAGCGGCCCGCCATCCGAGGTCCTCACTCGACGCGGATGACCTTCACACGCTTGCCGATCCAGTCCGGCGGGAGGTACACGCGCCCCGAGCTGCCGCTCTTCGCGACGACCTTCTCGAGCATCTCCTGGCCGAAAACCTCGAACTTCGCTTCCTTGCGGACGCGCGCCATCTCCGACCCCGGGCCGAGCTAAGCGTCGCCCCGACATAAGACTTGCGCGGTGGTGACTATCTTGTAGCTACACGAAGAAAGGAGAAGAATCAATACGCCGCCATCGCATCCGCCTCATGAGATGCGCCGGGCGTCGAGACAGGCCGAGCCGGGCTCCTCGTTCGAGCTGTACGCCCGCGCGATGCTCGACCATTGGCTCGGCAAGACGGCCACCGTGGAGTTCGAGCGCGAGGACGGGTATCGGGACGTGTCCCGCATCGACACGTACTTCGCGCCGCCGAGCAAGTGGCCGCGGATGGAGCGGGAAGCCCTTCGGCTCGTCCGCGGGCGGGTCATCGACGTCGGATGCGGGCCCGGCCGCCACGCGCTGTTCCTCCAGAA
>VBMM01000065.1 GCA_005878415.1 Methanobacteriota archaeon | reverse complement strand
TGCGGGCGTGGGCCCGACGGGTCTGGGGCCTCGGACCGTCGCGCTTGGCCCTCGGCCTTGCGATTCTCCTTGCCCTGCTCTCCCTCGCGCTCCCTGTCTGGTCCCTGGGCGCCTTCACGGGCAACACGCAGGACATCAGCGCGTTCTCGTGGACGACGATGGCGACGGAGCGGTTCCAGAGCGGCGTGTGGACGCGGACGACGATCGTCCCGTACAGTTCAGGTACCTTCCCCACGGTCGCCGGGGCCCTCGCCCTCTCTTACGCCGTCGATGTCGCGTTCCTCCTCCTGGCGGCCGTCGTCTTCGGGATGTTCTCGCTCAACATTGGACGGACGATGCCGACGCTGGGTCTCCTCGTAACGTCCCTCCTCGTCGTCGGGGTCGGGCTCCTCGCCATCTTCTATCCGATCGTCGCGATTCCTGGCGCCGCCACGACCGACCTCGGCACGTTCACGGTCAGCGGGTTCTGGGGGGGCACAAACACCGGCCCCACGCAAGTGTCGTGGGGAGCAGGCCTTGGATGGTGGCTCGTCCTCATCTCCGTCATTCTCGGGATCGTCGGGGCCAGCCTTCCTTATCTGAAGAGCATCCGGATGATGACGCCTCCTCCGCCGGAAGACTGGACGCCCCCGCGGCGCTGATTCCGCATCGCGGCGGAACGTTCATATATCGTGCGTCGGATGTCTGTCGGACAAAGGGATGGGATCCCGCCGCGGCGGTGCCGCAACGGGCCCTCGCCGATGCGGGTGATGGGATGAAGAAGTTTGCCACGGAGCTCCGGGGTAAGACCGTCATGACGAACGACGGCCAAATCCTGGGGACGATTGAGAACTTCATCGTGAACACGAAGAGCGGGAAGCTGTCCGACGTCCTCGTGCTCCCGGCGGAGAACGTGCCGAGGAAGGGTATCAAGACGGATCCGGAAGGTCGGCTCATCCTGCCGTTTCAGGGCATGCGGGCCGTGAAGGACGTCGTCGTGATGAATCTATAGCCGCGCGGGCAGAGGTCACGTTGCCGCCCCGGCGAGGACTCTCAATGCGAGCGCGAGCTTCTCGGGCTCCTCGAGGAGCGCCTCGATAACGGCCGCCAGGAGCGCGGCGGTGGACCACGCGTCGATCGCGAGATCCGGATCCATCTCGACGGACCATTCGACCGCGGCCTCATTCATGGATCACGTCACCGTGGTCTGTTCCACCACGCTCCCGTTGACCTCGAGCGTGAAACGGTAGGTGAACGCAGACGGGTTGTTCGGATCAACCGCGATGTGGAGGCCCCACGTATGCGTTCCAACCGAGAGGGCATCTTGGTTCCAGAAATAGATGCCGGATCCGTACTGGACCCCATTCTCGAACGCGCGCAAGTGCAGGTGAAGCTTGTCGACACCGATCGACGCGCCCTCGATTGCGAACTGCAAGTCAAACGTCATGTTCCCGTTCCCATCGAGACCCATCTTGGTGATGCTCACGATATGTGCCTTCGCGGACGTGAGTACGTAGACGGCCGCGGCAAGGCTAACTACGACGACGAGAGCGACGATTACGATCGCGACCACGAGCAAGGGTGACTTCTTCTTCGTCGGCAGGGCTGCATACGGCTGACCCGGCCAGTATCCGGGTCCTATCGGCGGCGCCTGCATCTGCGGCGAGAAAGGCGGAGTCAACGGAGGCCACGTTTGTGCGGGGGCCGGCGACGGGGCGGCCGCGGGCGCTCCCGTGTCGACGGTTGTGAACCTTGGGATCGGCGCTCCGCAGTGCATACAGAACGCCGCGCCGGGTTGGAGCGGCGCCCCGCACGCGCCGCAAAAGTTCACGGCCATGCCCTCACTTCGAGATGTCTTTCAGCTTGCCCGCGAGCTCGGAAAGGTCCATTCCCGTCAGCGCCTTCACGAGTGCCGGCGCCGTGGCGGCGATGTCGACGACGCTCCCGACGAGCTGCGATGGCCCCCGCTCACCCATGATGATGAGCTTCTGCGTCGTCTCCAGCGACTTCGCCGCGTTGGCGACGATCTCCGGAAGCTTCTCGACGATGAGCTGCGTGACCGCCGCCCGACCGTACCGCTCCCAGGACTCGGCCTTCGCCTTCATCGCCTCGGCCTCCGCGAGCCCGGTCGCCTTGATCGCGTACGCCTGCGCCTCGCCTTTGAGCCGGATGATGTCCGCCTCCGCGGTGCCTTCCTGCCGGATTCGCTCCGCCTCGCCGGCGGCCGTCCGAGAGAGCCGCTCGCGCTCGCCCTCCGCGACGAGGATCGCGCGCTCCTTCTCGCCCTCGGCGGTGATGATGGACCGTCGCTTCTCGCCATCCGCGAGGGCGGCCACCGCATCCGCCTGCATCTTCGCGGGCACGACTTGGGCCGCCATCTGCTCCTGCTCCCGCCGTCGGACTTCCTGTTCCTGAACCAGGACCTCTTGCTCCTTTGCCCGGATATCGATCTTCCTTTGTTCGACGATCAGCTCTTGTTGCCGCTTCGCGGTTTGGAGCTGGAACGCGATCTCCTTGTTCGCCCGCTCGAACTCGACGATCGCTTCGGACTGCTGTTTGATGATGTCCCGGTCCCGGTGGTACTGGGCGACACTCGCTTCCGCGCTCGCGTTCGCCTTCTCCGCTTCTTGGGCCGCTTGGGCTTCTGCGATGGTCGCCTCCCGGTTCGCGCCCGCCTTGCCCATCCGAGCATCCCGCTTGACCTCCTCCGTCCGCTTGACCCCGAGGGCGTCCAAGTAGCCCATCGCATCCTCGATCTCCTTGATCACGAACGACCGGATCTCGATGCCCATGTTCCGAAGGTCGTTCCCCGCCATCCCGAGGATCTTCGACGCGATCGCGTCGCGGTCCGAGTTGATCTCCTCGACCGTCAACGTGGCGCAGACGCCACGCACGTGTCCTTCGAGGGTCTTCAGCGCGATTTCGTTCACCTCCTGTTCCGTCTTGCCCAAGAGGTTCTCCGCGGCCGTATTGAGGGTCGCCTCATCCGAAGAAATCTTGACCTGCGCGACCGCTTTGATGTTGATCTTGGCCCCGGATCGCTTCACATCCGTGACGATGTCGGGGACCACGAGGTCCAACGTCCGGACGTCGAGTTTCAGCCACTCGACCGATTCGACTATCGGGACGATGACTTTCGCTCCGCCCGAGATGACGCGGTATCCCTTGCCCGTCTTCGCCTGTCGCTTGCCGTAGACCACCATCGCCATGTTCGGTGGGACCTTCTTGTACCGGCTCGCGTACACCAGAATTGCCGCAAAGATCGCGCCCACGATGACCAGGATGACGATTCCCGTCAGATCCGATTCCACTTGTGCTGTTATTGCGCTCACAACGACCACCTCACACCTTGTGTACCTTGACCGAGTTCCCCACCGCTGAATCCACGACGACATGCTCGTCCGTGCCGATCGCCTCGTCGGCAATTGCCTGGAGGAGCGTCCGGCCCCGTGCTTCCGTGACGACCACGATTTGCCCGGGTTGTCCTGGGCGAATGGGCACGAGCACCTGACCCCGGAAGCCTTTGAGCGATTCCAAGTCCACTCGCGTCTCGGCTTGCGTCTTCACGAAGACGTTCAGCATGACGACATACATGCCGCCGGCGGTGAGGAGCGCGAAGACCATCGCGAGGACCGGGACGAGGACCGGGCTGAGGACCGGGCCGAACCCAACGGTTTCGAGGAGCGTGCCGTATCCGCCGAACGAGGCGCCGAACACCGCCACGATGGGCAGGCTCATCGGACTCAGGCCCGTGTCCACGTCCGTGTCGATATCGTGGTCGAAGTCGATCCCTCCGATATCCCCTAGGACGAGCACGAGGACGAGGAGGATGAAGAAGGCGATCATGATCCAAGTGTAGGGACTCAGTCCGAGGAGCGCCATCGTCTCACTTCTCCGGGCGCCATTCTCGCGTGACGGACGGCGTCTTTTGCGCGGGCAGCTTCACGACCTCCGAGTGCCCGCTCGCGCGAGCACCACAGTTCCAGCAGAAAGTATCCGTGCGCTTCACCTTCGCGCCGCAGTACGCGCAGTACGTCATCGTGGCGGGCGGCCGCGCGGGAGTAGCCGGGGGCTTCGGCGCCGCAGGAGCCGTCTTGCCGGGGACCGTCGGCGCCGGCGGTCCGCCGGCCCTCGAGCCGCCGTCGAACACCGTGCCGCACTCGTTGCACCGCTTCGCGTCCTCCGTCACGAGGGCGCCGCAGATCGGGCACACGAACCCGCGGAACACCACGCCACGGCGGCCGAACCCGAGATCGCGGTTCGCGTTGAATTCCAGCGCCCGCCGGGAGTCGAACTCGAGCGGACGCCGGGCATCGAACTCCAGGGGGCGGCCCGGAGTGAACTCGAGCTCCCGGTGCGGATTGAAGTTCAGGAGGTCGGCCATTGCCCTCCACTCTCCCCCCCAAGATATCCGGGCGTACGCCCATAAACGTTCCGTAGGCATCCCGCGGGAATTCAGAGGAGGACGCGCCGCTCCTCCTTGACGACGTTCAGCACGACCTGCGTGTACGTGTTCTCGACGTACTCCATCGAGCCGAGGCGCTTGATGAACGCGTCGAGTTCGCGGGTCGTCCGCAGCCGCACCACGACGATCGAGTCCCACTCGCCCGTGACGTCATACACGTGGGTGACTCGCTCGTCCTTCGCGATCCGGCGTTGGACTTCGAGGAGCTTGCCTTTGTGGATCTTCACCCCGACGACTGCGAGGACGTCGAATCAAAGCTTCGATTCGTTCAGGAGCGGGACGTATCCCGAGATGACGCCGTCCTCCTCGAGCCTGTGGATCCGGTTCGAGACCGTGCTGATGCTCGCATCGACTTCCTTTGAGATGTCTCGGAACGACTTGCGCGCGTCTGAGTTGAGGAGGCGTACGATCCGAACGTCGAGGTCATCGAGTCCTTCCGAGGATGCCATGGTCTCTCCGTCCTCCGGTCGGCCGAATGCTCGGATTGTGCGTCGGCCGTGCGGGAGGTTCCGAACAATGTCCCACAGAATATGAGGATTCCGGTCATATGTACGGTTTCCGAGGCCAACAGTTTATATATGTTCATATTTCTCGCTAACGCAACGGACGGACGGCGGTCCGTCCAGGCGGGAAAGGCATGGCGATTGCTTCGAGCACCCCGGCGAAGTCCAAGAAGATGACCGTGGCGTCGGCGTTGAAACGGATCGAGACGGAGGGGATCCGGTGGATCGACCTGCAGTTCGTCGACGTCCTCGGAGCGCTTCAACATATCACGATTCCTTCGACATCCTTGGGTCCGGAGGAGTTCAAGCGGGGGGTCGGCAAGTTGGACGGCTCTTCGATCAAGGGCTTCAAGGAAATCCACGAGTCCGACATGGTGATGGACCCCGACCCGTCCACGTTGGCCGTGCTGCCGTGGTACGAGGGGGCGCACAAGACCGCCCGTTTCTTCGTCGACGTGTACGAGGGCGGCAGCCACGAGCGATTCAGCCGGGACTCGCGTTACATGGCCCAGCGAGCCGTCCAGTTCGCCGCGGACCAAGGCTACGACACGACGTACTGGGGTCCGGAGATCGAGTTCTTCGTGTTCGACGGCATCCGCATGCTGCCGACCGCAGACGCGGTCCGGAACCCATGGTCCGGTGCCGGGTACGAGATTATCTCCCGCGAGGCTCCTTGGCAGGCCAGCGACGGCAAGAACTTCCCGATCCGGTTCAAGGAAGGCTACTACCCCGCGCCGCCCGTCGACAGCCTCCAGGACTTCCGCAACGAGGCGTGTCGGGTGCTCATCGATTCCTTCGGCCTCACGCTGGACGCGCACCACCACGAGGTCGCGACCGCGGGGCAGTGCGAGATCGACATGCGCTACGACGAGCTCGTGCCGATGGCGGACAACGTCGTCACCTATCGGTACGTCATGAAGATGGTCGCGCACAAGATGGGGATGATGGCCACGTTCATGCCGAAGCCGATCTTCGGCGACAACGCGAGCGGGATGCACGTCCACCAGAGCCTGTGGACGAAAGGCAAGAACATGATGTTCGATCCGAAGGACGAATATGCGGAGATCAGCCAGACCTGCCGGTATTACATCGGCGGGCTGATGGACCACGCCCGCAGCCTCTGCGCGTTCACGAACCCGACGACGAATTCCTACCGCCGGCTCGTGCCGGGCTACGAGGCGCCCGTGTTCATCGCCTGGTCGAAGCGGAACCGGAGCGCGAACATCCGGATCCCGATGTACTACCAGGGGATCGAGGCCGCGAAGCGCATCGAGTACCGGACGCCGGATCCCGCGTGCAACCCCTACCTCTCGTTCGCCGCGATGCTCTGCGCGGGCCTGGACGGCGTCAAGAGGAAGCTCGACCCGGGCGACCCGGTCGACGAGGACCTGTATCACCTGAGTGCGAGCAAGCGCAAGGAGTACGGCGTCCGCGAGCTCCCCGGGTCCTTGAAGGAGTCGATCGAGCACCTGCAGACGGACTACATGTTCCTCAAGTCCGTCTTCCCGCAGGACCTCCTCGAGAAGTACGAGGAGCTGAAGCTCGACGAGCACCTGCAGACCTCGCTCCGGCCCTCGCCGTACGAGTTCTACCGGTACATGGACGCCTGATCCTCCGTTCCGAGCGGCGGTCGCGGCTCTGCTCGAGGTTGCGCCCCTTCGGCCGTACCGTCGATACCTACGGGCCCTTCAAGTATGGGCGAGGGAGTCGATTCCGCGAGGTGGCGCGATGGCTTCCGTCCAGGTGTACTTGGACAACTGGTTTGTGCGGCACGCGGGATCCTTGAAGACCGCGATCCGGGTGGTCTTCGGCGTCGTTTGGGCCATCGACGGAGCCCTGAAATTCCAGCCCGGGGTCGCGGACTCGCTGCCCCAGATGGTCTCCGACGCCGGCCAGGGCCAGCCCGGCTGGCTTCAGCCTTGGTTCGGCTTCTGGAGCCAGACCGTGAGCGCGAATCCCGGTTTCTTCACGACGACGATCGGCCTCCTCGAGCTGTCCGTCGCCCTCGCCCTCCTCTTCGGCTTCATGCGGAAGATCGCGTACACGGGTGGGATCTTCCTGAGCCTCGTCATCTGGTCCGTGCCCGAGGGGTTCGGCGGTCCTTACGGTCCAAGTTCGACGGACATCGGGACGGGGATCATCTACGCGTTCGTGTTCCTCCTGCTCATGGTCATCAACGCCACGTTCGGCCCCAGCCGATGGTCGTTGGACTACGTCATCGAGCGGCGCTGGCCCGGGTGGAAGCGCATCGCCGAGATTCGCAGCGCTCCCTCGTCGGGTGACGGGGGCGAGTCCCGCCACAGGAAAGAGGCACTGGTTTAAGCGGGACGGGGGCTGTGCCTGCCCGCACCATGGTCGAGCAGAAGGACGACATCACCGAGGAGCGACGCATCCTCAAGAAGGCGGGCGTCCTCGACGAGAAGCTCCTCGACAAGATGGACATCTACCCCGGGGACCGCGTGCGGTTCCGGTTCTACTACCCTCATTCAGGCTTCGAAGAGATCATCGGCCATTTCGTGGGCTTCTACACGCTGTACGAGGGCCCGGAAGGCGGCGGGGACCTCAACCTGGTGATCCGGATGGTGAAGGACGGCCGCACGACGGTCGTCTACAAGGACCGGAACTACCTCGAGGAGTTCGAGGTCCTCGAGCCGAACCTCGAGGTCCGAGACCAGATCAAGGACCTCGACGCCCGCCACGGCCGCCACGTGGGGCACGAGTTCGGCTGAGCCTCAGTACCGGTCGACGCCCTGCGCGAGCGCCTGAAGGCGCGCGATCCGCTCCTGGATCGGCGGGTGGGTGCCGAAGATGCGGACGAACGCGCCTCCGCGGAACGGGTTCACGATGAAGAGGCTCTGGGACGCCGGGCTGCCGAACGCGATCGGCCGGCGGCGGTTCTCGACCTCGAGCTTCTCGAGCGCGGACGCCAAGGCGAGCGGCTGCCCGCTCGCTTTCGCCCCGCTGTAGTCCGCCTTGTACTCTCGGCTGCGGGAGATCGCCAGCTGCACGAGGAGCGCGGCG
Organism: Methanobacteriota archaeon; assembly: GCA_005878415.1. Lineage (GTDB taxonomy): Archaea > Thermoplasmatota > Thermoplasmata > RBG-16-68-12 > RBG-16-68-12 > RBG-16-68-12. Next base: position 4,307 of record VBMM01000065.1, on the reverse strand, counting down.
ATCGGCGCGAGGACCATCCCGACGACGGCGAGGATCGTCGCGGCCCCATTGCCGTTCCGGTCCCGTGACCCGCCGAACAGGCTGTTCCACCAGAACATCCGCGCCATGAAGGAGATCGCGCCCGCGAGGGTTGCTGCGACGGACATCACGAGGATGTCCCGGTTCCGGACGTGGGACACCTCGTGCGCGAGGACCCCACGGAGCTCGTCTTCGCTCAGCAGCCGGAGGATTCCCTCGGTCACCGCGACGACCGCGTGCTCGGGGTTCCGACCCGTCGCGAACGCATTCGGCGTTTGGGTCGGGACAATGGCCACCTTGGGCATCGGGAGGTTCGCTTGCTGCGTCACCTGCCGCACGATGCGGTAGAGGCCCGGCGCCTCCGCCTCCGTCACAATCCGGGCCCGATAGGACCACAAGACGATCTTGTCGGAGGCGAAGTACGCGATTGCGTTCATCGCGCCCGCCAGCAAGAGGAACAGGATTGCGCCGGTAATCCAATCGCCGAGCCAGACCGTGCCGATCGCCCAGCCGAACAGCACGAAGATGCCGGTCAGCAGGAAGAACAAGGCGATGGTCCTCGCGTACGCTCCCATGGACTCCACTCCCCACACTGGGTATCCTCAAGGACCCGCAGGTCGGATATGAACTTGATGCGGGAAGCCCTCGGTTTCGCCTAAAGGCCTAACACGTCGGCGTACCCTTCCATGTCCATGAAGCCGTGGCCGCTCACGTTGAACGCGATGACCTTCGCTTCGCCGGAATCCTTGCATTTCAGCGCCTCGTCGATCGCGCACGCGATGCTGTACGCGCTCTCCGGCGCCGGCAGGAACCCTTCCGACTGCACGAACATGCGGGCGCGCTCGAACACGTGCCGCTCGTCCGTCGGATAGGCGATCGTGTCGATGAGCCCGCGGTGCCGGAGGAGGGAGAGGATCGGGGAGCAACCGTGGTATCGGAGCCCGTCCCCGCGCACCGGCGTCATCTCGGCCTGGTGGCCGAGAGTGTACATCTTCAGGAGCGGCGTCATCTCCGCGTGATCCGCGAAGTCGTAGCGGTACTCGCCCTGCAGGTTCGGGGCGGCGGCGCTCTGGGCCGCGATGAAGCGGATGTCCTTTCCGTGGATCGCCTCCGCGAGGAACGGTAGGGTGAAGCCGCCGAAGTTCGAGCCGCCGCCGAGGCAGGAGATCATGACGTCAGGATACTCGCCCGCGTGCTCGAATTGCCGCTGAGTCTCGAGGCCGATGACCGTCTGATGGAGGAGCACATGGTTGAGCACCGACCCGAGGCAGTAGATCGCCTTGTCGTCCCCCTGCGCGTCCTCGAGCCCTTCCGAGACCGCAATGCCCAGGGCCCCCGGGTGGTGCGGGTCTTTCGCGAGGAGCGCCCGGCCGACCGCCGTCTCCTTGCTCGGGGACGGATGGACCGTCGCGCCGTACAGCTTCATGAATTGGCGCCGCTGGGTCTTCCAGTCGTGGACCGCCCGGACCCAGTAGATCGTCGTCTTGAGGCCCGCGAGGCTCGCCGCGTACGCGAGCGCGGTCCCCCATTGGCCCGCGCCGGTTTCCGTCGTGAGACGCTCGTATCCTTCTTCCTTCGCGTACCAGGACTGCGCCAGGGCGGTGTTCACCTTGTGGCTGCCCGTGGGGCTGTAGAACTCCGCCTTGTAGTAGAGACGCGCGGGCGTCCCGAGGCGCTTCTCGAGCCGCCGAGCGCGGATCAGCGGCCGAGGTCGACCCGCCTGCCGATACAGGTCCTGGATCTCCTGCGGGATCTCGATCCACCGCTGCGTCGAATTCTCCTGGCGCAGGCACTCCCGAAGGAGCAAGTTCGGCAGCGCCTTGATTCGCGACGGCCCCGTCTCGGGGTCCCTCGGAGGCGGGAGTGGCTCCGGTAGATCCGCTTGGATGTTGTACCATCGCGTGGGTCGTTCGTCCTCGGGCAGTGTAACGACCACGGCGTCGGCTTGAGACATGACCCCACCAAAACCCGACGGCGCGGTATGGCCGCCCGGGGCAAAAGGCTTGCCGCGCGTCACGCTTCGAGCCCGTGTCGTTCGACGATCTCGACCGCGCCCGGGGGCATCGTCCGCGCGATCTCTTCGATTGGCACCGTGAAGGCCGCCGCGAGTCGCTTCGCGACCGCCTCGCGGTCCTCTTTTCCCGGACCCAGGACGACGTACCGGGCCGCGCGAGCGGCGACCGCGGACACCGGACCGCCCATGATCTTCCGATGCCCGTCCACCTCGACCTCCCCGATCGCGAGCCGGATGGGGAGATCGTGAACGTAGTTCCGCTTCCCTCGGATGACGAACGCTCCTCGAGGGAGGAACTCGCCGGACTCCGCCTGTTTGGACACCTGCTCGGGCAACACCCAGTAGGCGCTCCCGCCCGCGAGGCCGGCGGACCACGCCTTGCTGTACGCCAGGGCGAACTCGCACGCTTCCCGCAACGTCGCCTCGGACGCCTTCGCCCCATCCTTGATCACGGTGGACGGAGCGCCGTGGACGTCGGCGTGCGCATACCGGTCTCCTTCCTTCAGGTGCTTCTTCACGAGCTGGTCGTTCGTGCGGGCGTCGCGGCCTCCGAGGATCAGGTGGCCCTCGGACGACAGCGCCCAGCGGTACGCCTCGAACCACAACGCCTTCGTCGCCTTCACGCGAGGACGCTTGGCGGCCCTGACCGCCTTCGCGGTCGCGGCTTCCATCTCCGCCCGGGTTGCGGCGATTGCCTCCTCGACCCGTTGCGCCTTGAGGAGCGCGTCGCGTCGACGGTCGTAGAGCGCTTGCGCGTTCGCGGTGACGTCTTTCTCGTACTCCAGGGTAATCGTGTCGAAGTCGCCGATCGACAAGGTCACCGTGCGTTCTTTCCGGTCGATCGCCTTGATTTGTCCGTGTTCCGGCGGATCCCGGCCTTCCCGGACCGCCTTGAGGAGCTCGTCGAACACCGCGTAATGGCCGTACAGGAACACGGCCTGCGCCTCGAGGCGGGTCGCCTCTTCTCGGAGGGCCGCCAAAGATTGCTCTTGCTGCGCGATCCGCCGAAGGAACTTCGCCGCCGCGCCCCCGGCTTTCGCTCCCTCGGCCTCCGGCTCCGCGACCGTCAGATAGTGCGAGAGGGCCTCGTTGAACGTCGGGAACTCGCGGCGCTCCAAGCCGCGGTGCTGGACCAACTCGATGGGCGTCGCATCCACCGCATGGCCCTCTTGGAAAACGACCGTCGGGCGACGCTCTTGCTCGACCGCGACCGCGAGGTTCAGGACCGCCGCCCGGAGGCACAACTCCTCCGCGTAAGTCCCCCCAAGGTTGAGGATGCTCGCGAGCACGCGCACCACCTGCCCCTTCGCACCTCGCAAGGTTTCCGCGAACCCACCTCGGTCGAGCTCGAGCGGGTCCACGCCCGCCGCGGGAAACGCGTACGGCTCGCCCACCTGGACCTTGCGGTCCTTGAACAACTGCGGGGCCTGCACCGCCACGGTCGTGTCGCCTTTCGTGACGATGAGATTCCCATTTCCGAAGACCTCGAAGATGACGCGGAGCGCGTCGGGACCCCGTTCGACTCCGAAGACCGCGATCCGGTCGAATCCCCGCTGCTCGATTGCGACGATGCGGGCGTTGTCGAGCAGCCGCCGAAGCGTCTGCGCGAACGGCGGTGGAGATTCAGGTTTCGTTTCGAGCTCATGCAGGCACAGCCAGCGGCCCGCCCTGGAGTAGAGTTCCGCCTTCCCGCCGCCGGCCAGGTTGATTCGAAAGATCACCTCGTCCTGGCTTTGATAGATTTTGTCGACGTGGCCGCCGACGAGCCCTTGCCACTCCGCGACGAGAGCGCGCAGATCGAAGGAGGTCAGGGATGTCTTCATTTTGGCGGTGCGAAGACCCGTGCGTTACTTAATCATTGGTCCACGAAGCTAGGCTTTCGCTAAGGTCTCGTCAATCGTGCGCGTCGTTGCCTTGATCCGAAACCCCGCGAGACTCAGGTCGGCTTCCCGTTCATAGACGGCGATGAGGACCGCATCGGACCCCGCTTCCGCGGCGAGAATGGTGCCCTCGGCGCACTTGATGACCGCCTGTTCGAACTCCCCCTGCCCGAGTCCTTCGGCGATTCTCCGCACCGCCTCGACCGCCGCCACGCCAATCGCCGCCATCGCTTCCGGTTCTTGGCCCGGTGAGAGAGGGTGGACGATCAGCAGGCCGTCCCGGCGAGCGACTGCGACGGAGCGGCATCCCGTGACGCGGGACAATTCGCGGAGGATCCGTCGGAGCTCATCCGCGACGCCGGGCGGAACGCTCGCGGGGAGAGGGCTCGCGTCAC
>VBMM01000224.1 GCA_005878415.1 Methanobacteriota archaeon | reverse complement strand
CGACACGGACGGCGACGGGCGCTTCAACGCGCTGAACGTGAATGCGAGCCTGATGGTCAACACACCCGGAAGCTACACGGTCACGGGGTTCCTGCACAATGCGAACTTCACACTCGCCCTCGCTGCCTTTGCGTCCCGGACGCTCGGCGCCGGACCCCAGACGGTGGTCCTCCCCTTCTCGGGGAGTGCCATCAATGCCTCCGGCATCGACGGCCCGTACTTCGTCGAGCTCGGCCTCTACAACACGACGACCTTCCAGTTCTTGGACTCGGATCAGCACGTCACCGCAGCGTACAGCCATCTCGCGTTCGAGGAGCCGGCGTCGATGACCGCGACCTACGCGACCGCCGCGCCGACGATCGACGGCGCCTTCGCCGCGGGGGAGTGGGCGGATGCCCATGTCGAGAATCTGACCGCCATCCCGGGGAACGCCATTCCGGCCTCGCTGCTCGTGATGAACGACAACGACTTCCTGTACATCGCGTACGACGCCGTCGGGGACACGACATCCGACTCGTTCGACGTCGCCTCGATTTCCTTCGACACAGGAAACGACGGAATCGGCTCCCCGGGACACGAAGACGAGTTCGTCCAGGGCGGCTGGGCTCCGAACAACCAGGCCCACTACGTCTTCACGCAATCCAACAACTGGAGCCTGCTCGACTCGCCGTACGATACCGGCCTGCCAAACGAAGCGGGGCTCGCCAGCGCTTGGGGATTCGGATCAAGTCCTGCGGAAGGCACCAACCACCGCATTTACGAATTCAAGATCCCGCTGGCCCTCCTCGGTGCGACGCCGGGGGACACGCTCGGATTCTTCGGCGGCAGCCAGCCCGCGCCCGGCTTGTTCGACAACACCGTTCGAGGATGGAGCCTCTGGCCCGACTGGAGCTCGGGTCCCATTCCGCTCAAGGCATACGGCGACCTGATCCTGGCGCCTGCGCGGGACACGGTGCCGCCGACCATCTCGATCACGTCGCCTGCCCCTGGGGCGCTCGTGGCGGGCAGCTCGGTCCCGCTTACATGGACAGCTTCAGACGTCGGCTTCGGACTCGATCACTTCGAGGTCCGTGTTGACGCGAGCGCTCCGGTCGTCCTCCCGGCTACCGCGACCTCGTACGTCGCGACGGGATTGTCCGACGGTCCGCACACGTTCACCGTCACCGCGTTCGACGCCGCGCAGAACTCGCAGTCCGATTCGGTCACGGCGACCGTCGACGCGAACCCGCCCTCTCTCCAAATCACCGGGCCCTCGAACGGCGCGATAATCGGCTCTTCGAGCCTGGACGTGACGTGGACCGCTTCGGACGCTGGCTCGGGCCTCGCGGAGATCGAGGTCCGTCTCGACGGCGGATCTCCAGTAAGCTTGCCGGGGACGGCGACGAGCCACACCTTCACCGGGCCACTCGGCCGTCGCGACCGCGACCGTAACCGTGGACACGACCGACCCGGACGTCGCGATCGTCTTGCCCGCCTCCGGAAGTGTAATCAGTTCCTCCCAGGTCACCACGGTGTTCTCGACGGGAGACGCGACCTCCGGCGTCGAGCGCATGGAGATCAGCGTTGACGGCGGGCCAGCCCAGAGCCTCGGCGCTTCCGAGACCTCCCACGTCATCACGGGCTTAGCGGACGGACCCCACACCGTGACGCTGACGGTGTTCGACCGCGCGGGAAACTCCGCGACCACGACCGTCTCGTTCCGCGTCGACACCTCGTTCTTGAGTCCCTCCGGGCCGTACGGCGCCGGGGGAATCGCGGCGCTGGCGATCGTAATCGTCGTGGCGGCCCTCGCCTTCGTTTTGTTCTTGCGGAGACGCCGAGGATCAAGGCCGCCGACCGCGCCGCCGTCCGCATGACCCGCCAATCGGCTATAGTCCGAAACGACGCTGCACATTTCCCTGGGTCAAAGAGCATTCAAGTAGCCTGCGGTCCATCGGCCGACCCGTGTCTCGCCGCCGCCGGATCGCGCTCCTCGCCCCCATCGCGATCGCCGCCACGCTGGTGGCCGCCGGATTCGCGCTGACCCATCTCCCGACTTCGCCGTCGTCGGCCGTCAACGGACCGCCACCGCCGGTGCAGCCCTCGGCGTGCCCGAGATCCGTCGGCCTATGCGTCGAACGCAACGTGACCCGGGTCATCGACGGAGACACGCTCGACGTCGAAGGCGGTCTCCGGATCCGACTCGTGCTCGTCGACGCCCCGGAACTGAGCGAACCCGGAGGGCCGGCCGCTGGGGACTATCTCACGAGCATCTGCCTGGGATCCCACGCTCTCATCGACGAAGACGATTTCCAGATCGGCGCCGATCCGTACGGCCGCGTCCTCGCGGTCGTCTATTGCGATGGCACGAACGCTAACGCGGCGATGATTTCCTCCGGCCTCGCGAGTACCTACTACGCCTTCTGCTCCGCGAGCGAGTTCCGGAACGACGCATGGACGGGATGCGCCACTCCGCCGCCACCTCCGCCCGGGAACTGCGACCCGGCGTATCCCGATGTGTGCATTCCTCCTCCGCCCCCGGACTTGGATTGCGCGGACATCCCGTACCGGAACTTCCGGGTGCTGCCGCCGGACCCCCATCACTTCGACGGCGACGGGGACGGGATCGGATGCGAGACCTGAGACGCTTCACGATCGCTGTTCCAGAGTTGCTCATATCGGCGGTACGACAAGATTAATAGCCGCGACATAAGGTGGCCAAACTCGTTGAGTGAAACGGTCATCTCGACATCCTTGGAATCGGCGAGGCGTCTGGCGGTCACGAAGCAGCACCTCGCGGGCAACGTGCCGCAAAAACCGACGAGGGAGCACATCCTGTCCGTGGTGCGCGACCTTTGCTACGTTCAGTGGGACCCCATCGACGCCGTCGCACCGTCCCATGTCATCTCCTTCTGGAGCCGCATCGGGAATTTCCGGTTGTCGGACCTCGATGGATTGCTGTGGGAGACGAAGGAGCTCTTCTTGCACTGGACTCCCATCGCATCCATCGCGCTGATGGAGGACCTACCAATCTACGCTTCGATGATGAAAAGGTATCCGGAGTCCCTCTCCGATTCTTGGGGAGGACAGAAGAAGAGAGCGCGGGCTTTCTTGGCCGCGCACGCCGAACTGCGGAGGCGAATATTGAGCGAGCTCAAGAGGGGACCGCTCGAACTCAGCGAATTCGGGGATTACGTCCGGACGAAGAGAAGTACCGACGGATGGTCTTCCGGAAGCGACGTCTCGGCCATGCTCTTCCATCTCCTGATGAGCGGAGACGTGATGATCGTCGGCCACCGGGGACACCAGAACATCTGGGGCCTCTCCGCAGAATTCCTGCCGCCTCAGGTAAGGCGTCAAGAACTGACGGAGGAAGAATTCGAGCGTGAGGCGGCCCAAAGGGCCATCCGTGCCCTCGGGACCGCGACACCCCGCGAGATCCACCTGTACTTTCCACGCGGCCGCTACCTGAACTTGAAGAAGACCCTCGCGCAGCTGCAAGAAGCATCTGCCATCCACCGGGTTCACGTCGCCGACCTCGGTGGCAGAGATGAGAGGTATGTCCATGATCAAGACGTCCCACTCCTCGAATCGATGAGTGCGGACGGGTGGCAGCCGAGGATGACCCTGTTGGCTCCTTTCGACACGCTCATCAACAGCACGGGGAGGACGGATCGACTGTTTGGCTTCCACTACATCCACGAAAACTTCCTGCCGCCGAACAAAAGGAAATTCGGGACCTACGTGCACCCGATCCTGTGGGGGGACCGGCTCATCGGCAGAGTAGATCTGCTCCTGGACAAGAAGAACGAGAAGCTCTTGGTCAAGTCGGTCCACGCGGAGCGCGGCGCTCCCGGCGACAAGGATGTCTCCTCGAAAATCGGCGAGACGATCGAGGCGTTCGCGGGATTTCTCGGGGCGAAGAAAGTCGCATACTCGGCTCGCGTCCCGACCGCCTGGAAGAGTTCCCTTCGCTGACTGGACTCGGTGCTCGCGATGGAGACTGAGGCGAGATTCGTGCGCTCGAGGGCGTTTCAGCGCAGGACTAAGGGCGTCGCGTGTCGACGACACAGAACGGATTGCCGTCAGGGTCCGCGAGGACGACGAAGTCCTCTCCCGGATCCGGGGAGCGATGGAGAGATGCTCCGAGGGCCATGAGTCGCTTCACTTCTCCTTCCTGGTCATCGGTATAGAGGTCCAAGTGATGTCGATACTCCTCCAGATGTCCCTCGTTAGTCTGGTTCAAGGAGACGTTGGGCCCTCGCCCCCCGGGATCTTTCAAGATGACCCAGCCACCCTCCGGCGGCCGCGCCGGCACATAATGGAGGGCTTGTTGCCAAAAGTCCATCATGCGGGTGAAATTGTCACAGTCAATCACGATGGAGCCAATTCGAACTCCGCTTCCTGTCATGGCGACGCACCGCGAACCTCAACGGTCAAACATCCTATTGCCATTATGCGTTGGAAGCCTCGACGAGGGGACGCTGAGGGGGAGATTCGAACTCCCGAGGGCCTTGCGGCCCACCAGATCTCAAGTCTGGCGCGTTTGACCGGGCTTCGCTACCTCAGCGCCGGGCCATTCT
>VBMM01000223.1:2308-4176 GCA_005878415.1 Methanobacteriota archaeon | reverse complement strand
CGCCGACCGCTTCATGCGACGACCACCTGCCTCGGGATCGCCTCGGTCCAAGCCTTGCGCATCACCGGGACGGCGAGGGACGTCCATTGCCGGCCTCGGGCCAGGTGCAAGGAGCCGCCACCGGTCGTCCCCAGGTACGTGGTCGGGACGCCCTCGAGGAGGTGCATGAACTCCTCGTATCGATCCTTCGCGACTTCGACGAGCCACCGTCCGTTCGACTCGGAGAACAGCTGGACGTCCCAGCGGAATGGCTCCATTGCGGACGTCTTGAGGTCGGCCCCGATGTCGCCCCCCAGGCACATCTCTGCGGCGGCGATCGCCAGGCCGCCGTGGCTCAGGTCGTGGCACGCGCGCACGGTCCCCGCGCGGATCGCCTGGAGGAGGTGGTCCATCGACGCCCGCAGGCCGAGCGCGTCGACGCCGGGGACCGGCGCGAGCCCTCTGCCCCGCAGCCGAAGGTACTCGGAACCTCCGAGTTCCGGCCCCGTGGCCCCGACGAGCACGATCGGATCGCCCGACCCTTTGAAGTCCGACGTCACGCACCGCCGCAGGTCGTCCACCATGCCGACGCCGAGGACGACCGGCGTGGGCGGACAGGGTCCGCGGGGGGACTCGTTGTAGAACGAGACGTTACCTGACGGGATCGGAATGCCGAGTGCCTTCGCCGTCGTCCCGATCCCGCGGACCGCCTCGCGGAAGGACCACAGCCGATCCGGCTTCTCCGGGTTCCCGAAGTTCAGGCAGTTCGTCAGGGAATGGGGCCTCGAGCCGACGGCCACGAGGTTGCGGCACATCTCATCGACGGCGGACGCGCCGCCGACGAACGGGTCGAGGGACGTGATGTGCGGCGTCGACGCGACCGCGATCGCGAGGGCGCGCCACGAATCGACGAGAGGTCGGATCACGGACGCGTCCCCGTGGGCCGCCTTGCCGATCACTCCCTGCATCGGTTTCAGCACGGTCGACGCGCGGACCTCGTGGTCGTACTGCCGGATCACGTACTCCTTCGACGCGATGTTCGGGGCCGCCAGGAGCTTCAGGATCGTCGAGCGATAGTCCCGCGGCTCCGGTGGGAGCCGGACTCCCTCCTCGGGAGGCGGACGGGCGGGCCGGTACTCGCGGGTGTACTCGGGTCCGCCCGTGTAGAACTCGAGATCCATCTCGAGCACCACGGTGCCCGCGTAGGATACGCGACCGATCTTCTGCGGTATTGCACGGCCGACGACCGTCGCGGGCACATCGTACAGATCGAAGATCCGCATCACGTCGTCGACGTGCTCCGGAAGGACCGCGAGCATCATCCGCTCTTGGCTCTCGGACACCCAGATCTCCCAAGGCGCGAGGCCTTTCTCTTTCAGCGGGACTTTCTCGAGGTCGACCTCCGCGCCGCATCCACCGGCGAGGGCCATCTCGCCCACGACGCAGGACAGCCCGCCGCCGCCGAGATCCTTCAGGCCGTCGAGGAATCCGGCCCGCGCGCACTCGATGCACGCGTGGATCAACGGCTCCTTCAGGATCGGGTCGCCGAGCTGGACGGCGCCGGCCTGCCATCCCTTCACCGACTTCTCCGTCAACTCGAGGCTCGCGTACGTCACCCCGTGAATCCCGTCGCGGCCCGTCCGGCCACCCGCGAGGATGAAGACATCGCGCGGGGACGCCACTCGATTGCGGACGAGCTGCGACTTCTTCGCGAAGCCGACGCACGCTACGTTCACGAGGATGTTCCCGAGGTATCCCTCGTCGAAGACGATGCACCCCGCGACCGTCGGTATGCCGACGCGGTTCCCGTAGTCCCGGATGCCCGCGACCACGCCGCCGAAGAGGTACTTGGGATGCTTCGCGCCCTTCGGGAGGGCGTCCATCGGGGT
>VBMM01000223.1:0-2269 GCA_005878415.1 Methanobacteriota archaeon | reverse complement strand
GCTCGACCGCGGACGGATGGTTGTGGCTCTCGATCCGCAGCGCATAGGCATGGTCCGCGTCGAACTCCACCACGCGCGCGTCGCCGCGGTCCAACACCCACGGCGCTTGGACGGGGAAGATGAACTCCCTCAGGATCGCCTTCGACGACTTGTAGCAGGAGTGCTCCGACCACGCCTGTCCGAGGCTCTGCAACTCGACATCGGTGGGGTCGCGGCCGGCGGTGCGGAAGTACTCCTGGATGCGGCGCATCTCGTCGACGCTGAGGGCGAGCCCCATTCGCTCGGAGACGTCGGCCAGGTCCCGCGGCGAGGCGTCCCTCAGGCGGATATCGTGCAGGGAGAACGGGAGGGACCGCCGCCGGAACCGCTCGCCCAACCCTTCGCCTCGGAGACGACAATCGTGAGGAATACACTATGCTTGCCCCCTCGGGCGGCCGGGGCGAACGTTTCAAGTGCTCCCCTGCGCCATTTCGACCGCGATGCCCGCTCCGTTCCGGGACCGTCTCCGCTCGTCGCCGGTCGTCCTCGAGGTCGTGCCGCCGTCCCGGCGCGCGAGCGACAAGTCGATCGCGGGGTTCGTCCAGCGAGTGCGGGAGGCGGCGCGTTCCATCCCCGACCTCGATGCCGTCAACGTGCCGGAGGTCCTGGACGAAAACCACGAGGGCCAGCCGTTCTACCGCAACCTGGACCCGGGCGACTTCGTCACGCGGCTCGGGGCGGACCTCGGCGTCGATCCGATCGTGAACAAGGTGGTGGCCCACCTGCCGTCCGCTGCCGCGTTGCGTCGCTGGGTGGGCGAATCGGCGTCCGATTTCGCGGTCCGCAGTTTCGTCCTCGTCGGCGGGACGAGCGGCCGGGTCCGCTATCCCGGCCCGTCCGTCGTCGAGGCAAATCGCATCCTGCGCTCAGCCCCGCGCGGCCGGGCCGACGTCGCCCTGGGGAACATCACGATCCCGGAGCGCGAGTCGGAGATCGATCGGCTCATGGAGAAGACCCAGGCCGGGTGCGACTTCTTCACGTCCCAGGTGTTGTTCGAAGCGGAGCCGATGGCGACCGTCCTCCGGGCGTACGGCCGACGGTGCGCGGCGCAAGGCATCGAACCGGCTACGTTCCTCTTGAGCTTCGCCCCGGTCTCCGACTACCAGGACATCGAGTTCCTCGTGTGGCTCGGCGCAACCGTCACCCCGCGGACGGAGGAAGCCCTGCTTGCCTCGGTGGAGCCGGGATCCGGGCGTCCCTCGTTCGACCGGGCGCGGACCCTGTGGTCCCAACTGCGGGCGGCGGCCGCGCTCTCCCGCCCTCCGGTGCCCCTTGGCGTCAACGTCGAGATGATCTCCACGCACAACTTCGACCTCGCGGTGCAGATGGCGCGCGACTTCTGCGCCGCCCGGAAGGGGTCCGGCGCGCGCGCCGGCGATGTTTAAATATCGGCGCGCCTGTGTTCGCCGGACGGCGCCGCGCGACGCCGCGCGCGCCCCTCGGGGGATCTCGAATGGCGAAAGAGGACCGGGACGAGTGGATCGTGAAGTGCCCGAAGTGCGGCCGCATCCGGGAATCCTGCCGGCACGTGTCCCGCGACGACGTGCGCCGGATCGTCCGCCTCCTCGATGCCGGGGTCGAGATCTATCAGGCGGAGGACGAGCGTGAGGCGCCGGAGGCGCACATCCACGAGCCGTCGAGGCCGATCGCGCAGGTCGTCCAGCCCCGGTTCACGATCGCGGACCTCGTCCTCGCCGATACGACGCGCGAGGGACTGCAGGACGCGTTGACGGAGTTGCGGAACAAGGGCCTCATGTACCGCCGATGGGGGCTCCGCAAGGTCATGCGGAGGACGAAGGGGCTCAGCCTCCTGTTCGCCGGGCCTCCGGGCACCGGCAAGACGATGGCGGCGGAAGCGATCGCGAGCGAGCTCGGCCGGCCGCTGCACGTCGTGAACTACGCGCAGCTCGAGAACATGTGGGTCGGGGAGACGGAGAAGAACATCGAGCACGTGTTCCACACGGCCCTCGATGGCGGCGCGGTGCTCTTCTTCGACGAGGCCGACGCGGTGTTCCAGCGCCGAGGCATCATGTCGACCCCGTGGATGAACCGGGACGTCAACGTGCTCTTGTCGCAGATGGAAACCTATCCGGGCGTCGTGATCCTGGCGACGAACCTCGCGCGGGTCATGGACAAGGCCCTCGACCGGCGCGTCGACATCGCTGTGGAGTTCCCGATGCCGGATGCGGACCTACGGCGGCAGATCTACGAGCGGCTCGTCCCGAAGGAG
>VBMM01000215.1 GCA_005878415.1 Methanobacteriota archaeon | reverse complement strand
TGGCCGGTTCTTCGCGCTCGTGTGCCTCATCGTCCTGATCGCCGTGGCCGTCGCGCTCCTCCCTTCGCTCACGGTCGGCCCGGTGGCGGCCCTCGCCATCATCCTGGCCGTGTACTTCGTCCTGTTCGCGGTGTCCCCGCTCCTCACGGAGCACTGGATCACCCGCTCGCGGCTCATCCTCCGGCAGGGCTGGTACTTCCGCACCGTCATCCCGTTTTCGGAAATCGAGTCGATTGAGGCGCTCGACGAGATCGGTCCGCTCCAGGCGCCGCTCGGAGTGCACCGGCCGTTCGGTCAGCGGGCGCTCTTCGTCACCGGCGGCCGCACGAACCTCGTATCGGTGCGACTCACCCGCCCGCGCCGGTTCTGGCAGTCGTTCGGGCTCGGCGCGAGGGAGATCGTGTTCGACGTCCTCGACCGCACGAAGTTCCTCGAGGCCTTCGACGAGCGGCGCGGGCTATTCGCGCCAGTCCAGGCCCACCGTGCGGACGCCGACCTTCGGGATTAGCGGCATCTTCCGCTTGTGGATGCTCGACGCCACGAGGGCCTCGACGTGCTGCACGCGCTCCAACGGGACCTGCGCCTTCTCCGAAATCGCTTCCGACTCCAGCTGCAGCTCGATCCCGAGCAGGATGCGGTCCAGCTCGGCGTACGTGATGCCGAGCTCCCCTTCATCGGTCTGTCCGGGCCACAGTCCCGCGGTCGGGACCTTGTCGACGATCTCGGAAGGCAGTCCGAGATGACGTGCCATCCCAAACACCTGGGTCTTGTACAGGTCGCCGATCGGGAGGAAGTCCGCGCCGCCGTCTCCCCACTTACTGAAGTACCCGGTTAGTAGTTCGCTCTTGTTCCCCGTGCCCATCACCACACGCTCTTCCGTGTTCGCGACGTAGTATAGGACCGCCATCCGTGTCCTCGCGCGCAGATTCCCCTGGGCCACGGGATTCGGCGACGCGGATGCGCGCAGGCGCCGCTCGAACGATGCCGCGATGGGACCGATGTTCACGACTCCGAACGTGATCCCGAGCGCCTTCGCCCACTTCTTCGCGTCCCGGAGGTCCTTCCCGCCTTTGCCGTCCGGCAACGCGAGGGCGAGCACGCGGTCCGGGCCGAGCGCGTCTGCGCACAACTTCGCGACGAGGGCCGAGTCCACGCCGCCGCTCAGTCCGATCACGACGCCCTGCCGGCCGCTCTCCCGGAAGGAGTGGACGATGAACGCCTCGATGATGAAGACGTGCTCTTCCTTGAAGCGGGAGACGAGTTCCGCCACGGCCTCGACACCTTCGTACCGGACATAAACCCTTGCGGACTCGAAGCCTTTATTCGCCGTCGACTCTTGGCCGACGTCTCCATGAACGCGAACGAGGCCACCCTCGTCTGGGTCGACGAGTACAGTCGCATGGCCGAGGCCTACGACGCGAACGTCGCGCCGCGCTTCGAGCCGATCGCCCGGGAGGTTGTGCGCCTCGCGGACCCGAAGGCGAACGAGCTGTTCCTCGACGTCGGAACGGGCACGGGTCTCCTCGCATGCCTGCTCGCGCCGCGCGTCCTGCCGCAAGGCGTCGTCGCGATCGACCTCGCGGAGGGCGCGATCTCCGCCGCCAGCTACCGCGCCGGGAACGCGGGGATCCGGAACATCCGCTTCGAGATGCTCGATTCCCGCAACATCGTGTACCGGGGCAAGCTGTTCGACGGCGTCGCGAGCAACCTCGGGATCCCGGGCCTCGGATACGATCGGGTGTTCCAGGAGGTCCGCCGCGTCGTCAAGCCGACCGGCCGGTTCGTCTTCAGCGAGTGGCCGACGGACCCGACCCCGTCTTTCGCCGCGTTCCGGGCGCTCCTCGAATCGCACGGCACGCGCACGCCGTCCAAGGATCTCGCTCAGGTGCGAGACGCCGTGCGCCTGGTCCGAAACGACCCGGAGGCGAAGGCGCTCGGCGACCCGCGGGCGGTCCTGAACGCCCTGGCGGTTGCGGGCTTCGACCACCGGGAGGCGATGACGAAGGACTTCTCCGTGCGGTTCGCGCAGGTCGACGACCTCGTCGCGTTCGGCGCCTCGTACGGCTGGTACGAACGGGAGTTGCGCGAGATGTCGCCGGCGGACCGGGTCGCGTTCGACGCGGAGCTCGAGGAGCGGCTCCGGCCTCTCACGACGGACGGCGGCATCACGGAGACGTGGCGCCTGAACTTCTTCGCCGCTCGACCGGAGTAGACGCCGATTCGTAACGAAACGCTAAATACGCCTCCATTCATCGAAACGGCGCGCATGGCGGACGATGCGATCATCCGCGCGGTCGATGTCCACAAGACGTACAACTCCGGCGCCGTGAACGTCCACGCGTTGCGGGGCGTGAACCTGGCAATCGCGCGCGGCGAGATGGTCGCGATCATGGGGCCGTCGGGCTGCGGCAAGACGACCCTGCTGAACTGCTTCTCCGGCCTCGACGACGTGACATCGGGGGACGTGCGCATCGAGGGCGTCTCCCTGTCGGCGATGAACGACGACGAGAAGAGCCGCTACCGCTCCCGCCGGATGGGGTTCGTCTTCCAGTCGTACAACCTGCTCCCGGTCCTGACCTCCGTCGAGAACGTCGAACTGCCGCTCCTGGTCGCGAGGGTCCCGGCGCGGGAGGCG